>NZ_JAVLBN010000014.1:0-50160 GCF_031581065.1 Salibacter sp. | reverse complement strand
GTATTATGGGAATCGGTCCGGTTTACGCAACGGAAAAAGCGTTGAAAAAAGCCGGCTTGACCATGGACGACATGGATATCATTGAACTCAACGAAGCATTTGCTGCTCAATCACTGGCCTGTACCCGCAAATGGGGAATTGCTGATGACGATGAGCGCCTCAACCCAAATGGCGGAGCAATTGCAATTGGTCACCCACTGGGAATGTCTGGTCAGCGCTTGTTGCAAACCGCTGCAATCGAACTCAACAAAACGGGTAAAAAATATGCTCTTTGTACGATGTGTGTGGGTGTTGGACAAGGATACGCTACCATTATTGAAAATGTAAATGCGTAATTAACTCATAGCAAATAACATGGCGAATATATACGAGTTTAACGGATACAAACCGGTCATTCACAAATCGGCATTTATTCATCCCAACGCTACGGTGACAGGAAATGTCATCATCGGGAAGGATGTTTATGTGGGTCCCGGAGCAGCTATTCGTGGCGACTGGGGCGAAATTGTGATCGAAGACGGATGCAATGTGCAGGAAAATTGTACTATTCACATGTTTCCGGGTACAACGGTTACGCTTAAAAAATCGGCCCACATTGGCCATGGAGCTATTATTCATGGCGGTACAATTGGCGAAAACACACTCGTGGGCATGAATGCTGTCGTAATGGATGATGCAGAAATAGGGAAGGAATGCATCATTGGTGCTCTGGCTTTTGTTCCGGCAAAGACAAAGCTCGAAGACAGGAGTTTGGCTGTTGGAAATCCGGCTAAAGTCATCAAAAAAGTTACGGATGAAATGGCCGCCTGGAAAACGCGCGGAACCGAATTGTACCAAAAACTTCCTCAGGATTGCCGCGATTCACTAAAACCCTGCGAGCCATTGAGAGAAAAACCAAAATTCAGACCCAAACAGGACGACATTTACCAAACCTGGATGGACACAAAATCAACTGACAAAAAATGAAGCACACAATATTTTTCATCAACAAAAACCCTGAATGGAATCAGGAACTGGCCGATCGCAGATACAAAGGCGAAGAGAGTGAACACAACCTCCACATACTTTGGGAAGACGAAATCGACTTAGATGGCGAGCCCATGAGCTTTGAAATTCTTGAAGAGGAAACCTTCACGGTCAGAGCCGAAAAAGACGGCTCCCCAATCGAGATCAAAGTTCCGGAAACAACAATTTTCCGTTACAACTATGCAGATGGCAACTCGACCGATTTAGCTGTCTCTTCCTCTATCATAGAAGAAATAGACCGCAGGCGAATCAACAACGAAGAAGTTGTTTACGTGTACATGAAAGCTGAAAAAGAAATATTTAGGCCTTATGCAGGTTTGTATTTGGAGGAAGAGCCTGAGATTTAATCAGAATAATTCTCAAATATCTCTTCAATTTGGATTTGATTATCAGGGAGGTAATTTGTAGCAACATCCCAGATCACTTCGTAGTCTATTCCAAAATATTCATGTGAAATTTTGTTTCTCATGAGATACATTTCTGCCCATGGAACATCAGGGTTTGATTGTTTTATTTCAGTAGATAGGTTTTTTGAAGCTTCTCCGATAATCTCAAAATTCCTGATCACAGCATCAACGGTTTTGTGATCATTTTGAAATTCATTGAAAGACATTTCAAAAATGTACTCCTGAATTCTGGACATAGATATTAGCATATCCTCGAGATACATTTTATATGACCGTCTTTCTTTTTTCACCAGGCGTATTTGGCTTTCTCTAGAATCTGCTTTTTCATCTCTTTCCTAAGAGCTTTTTTGGTTACAAGATCAATATCCCGACCAAATACCTTTTCGAGATAAAGCTCAAGAGAAAAGAATTTCCAACCTATTGGTTTTTCGAGATCAATTATCAAGTCAATATCGCTATCCGCTGTATTGGTTTCATCGTTGAAAGAACCGAACAAACCAATTTTTTTCACTGCGTATTCACTACTCAAAGTTGGCTTGAGCTCGTTGAGTTTTGACAATATCTCTTTTTTGGATAGCATATCTTCAAAATTATAAAAATATAGATTTAATCTCACTAAAATTTAGTGATAGACCCCACATCACCTAATCCAACTAATAACAAAGTGTTTCTATCGATTTCACTATTTTTGAAACCAAACGTAGCGTTTCAACCATAATTAATAAATTGATTTCAATAACTTGCAACCCTATCAACTGATATAGAAATGAAGAAAGCATTATTACTCTTTGCAGCTGCTGCAAGTCTCGTAGCCTGCAATCAATCACAAAAACAGGAAAAAAAGGCTAAAGCCGAGTGGAAACAATTTGACGTGAAATATCCCGAAACAAAAAAGGTAGACACGGTAGATGAGTACTTTGGCGTAAAAGTGAAAGACCCTTACCGCTGGCTCGAAAACGATACCGCCAAAGACACCGAAGCCTGGGTGGAAAAACAGAATGAAGTAACTTTCGGGTATCTCGACAAAATACCTTACCGCGATTCTATTAAAAGTCGCTACACTGAGTTGATGAACTACCCAAAAGTATCGGCTCCCAGAAAAGTTGGCGATTACTTCTTTATCTATAAAAATGATGGACTACAGGATCAAAGTGTCATTTACTACAAAAAGGGTAAAGATGGCGAGGAGAAAGTGTTCATGGATCCCAACAAAATGAGCGAAGACGGAACTGTTACAGTTTCTCTCATGGGAGCCAGTGACGATGACAGGTACATGGCGTATCGATACTCTGAAGCCGGATCTGACTGGGGCGAAATTCGCGTTCGCGATATCGAAAAGAATGAAGATACTGGCGATATCCTCAAGTGGGTGAAATTCTCCGGTGCTGCCTGGTACAAAGATGGCTTTTACTACAGTCGCTACCCTGCACCAAAGGACGGACTGGAATTATCTGCTAAAAACACATTCCACCAGGTTTACTACCACAAACTGGGAACTTCACAGGATAAGGATAAATTGATTTATGCCAACAAAGAGAATCCGAAACTGTATCACAACATAAGCGTAACGGAAGATGACGAATACCTCATCCTCAATGTTTCTGAAGGAACAGAAAACAACGATATTTATTTCCGCAAAACAGCTAATGAAGGTGGCGAATTCAAACCACTAATCGATGGATTTAAAGCAAAGAGTTCTGTCACTGATCACAAGGACGGAAAGTTCTATGTTGTTACTGATCTCAACGCGCCAAACAATCGTTTCGTAGCCATTGACGTCAACAATGTTGATGAAGCTGGCTGGGAAAACATTCTGGATGAATCGGAGAGTAAACTGAATGGTGTTTCCAAAGGTGGCGGATACTTATTCGCTCAATACATGGAAAACGCTACCGATAAAGTTTACCGCATGAATTATGACGGATCTGACCGTGTTGAAGTAAAGCTTCCCGGAACTGGTAGCGCTGGCGGATTCTACGCTAAAAAAGAAGAAGACAAACTCTATTACACGTTTACCTCATTCACTTATCCTAACACGATTTTCGAGTACAATATCGAAAAGAACGAGAGCAAAGAATACTACCGTCCAGAATTGAAATTCAACCCTGAAGATTACGTTGAAAAACAAATCTGGTACAAGTCGAAAGACGGCACTGATGTTTCAATGTTCATCGTTCACAAAAAAGGAATTGAGCTAGATGGAACGCATCCAACGATGTTATACGGATATGGCGGATTCAACATCAGCCTTACGCCTTCGTTCAGCACTTCAAATATCATTCTGCTCGAGAATGGCGGTGTTTACGCTATGGCAAACCTCCGCGGAGGTGGCGAGTACGGAGAAAAATGGCACAAGGAAGGTATGCTGATGAAAAAGCAAAACGTATTTGACGATTTCATCGCTGCCGGTGAATACCTCATCAAAGAAGGCTACACAACGAAAGACAAATTGGCGATTGCCGGTGGTTCAAATGGCGGATTGTTAGTTGGCGCAAGCATGACACAACGTCCCGATCTCTTCAAAGTAGCTTTCCCTGCTGTTGGCGTGATGGACATGTTGCGCTACCACAAATTTACTGTCGGCTGGGGATGGGTACCGGAATACGGATCAAGCGAGCAATCGAAAGAAATGTTTGAGTACCTCAAAGGATATTCACCACTTCACAACCTGAAAAAAGGAACTGATTATCCCGCTACGATGGTTACAACTGCCGATCATGATGATCGCGTAGTGCCTGCTCACTCGTTCAAGTTTGCCGCAACATTACAGGAAAAACACGCTGGTACCGACCCAGTATTAATTCGTATCGCGGTCAGAGCCGGACACGGTGCCGGAAAACCGATCAGCAAAATAATCGAAGAACAAGCCGACAAGTGGTCGTTTATGTTCTGGAATATGGAATACGCTGATCTTCCGGGAGCAGAATAGTCCTTTTCAATAGTTTAAATTCTAAAGCCCAGATGTGAATTTCATGTCAGGGCTTTTTATTGGATTCACTCATATATTTAAGTCTGTCTAAAACAAGTCTTTTCCTTTCATTGGCTGTGTATGGGTTTATGTGGCATTCAATAATTTCATCTCTAGATGAATCTGAAAGTATTTCATTGCTCATTTTACTCAAAAACATCCTAACTCCCTCATGATCTGACTCATCAAAATGCTCGATTACATTTTTATTATTGTCGATCACATAAATAATATCTTCCAAATCGTGACTCATTCTGGGATCTTTACCTCTGCTTTTGTATGCCTCCCACTTTGTAGCTATATAAAATGGTAAAGGCAATATTTTTATTGATTCAGCTCCAACTTCAATATTTCTAGCATATTCAAAGCCCGGTTTCAACCATGAATTTGTAGGACCTAAAGAGGTCGATTCCCAGGGAATAAAGTCAATTTGTATCCCATCATATGAATAGCGATATAAGACACCTCCTTGTGAACTTGGGTATATTTTTCTTTTTCTGAGTTTTTCCTGAAACTTATTCATTTCAAGATATGAACCAATCTGAACCGAAATATCAATATCCTTAGTTGGCCTTGGGTGTTCAGCACCTTCATCTGTTGCATACAAGCTAACAACAGCTCCTCCAACATAAATAATCTCTTCGTTTAACTCTCCTAAAACACTTGCAACTTTTTCTATAACTTTTAGGTTAATCGTTTGATTCTTGAGCATTCCGCAGCATTTTTTTGAGTTTATCAACCGCCATTTTCTTTTCTCTTGCCCTACCCACTCTAATTGAATCGGTCAATGCAATAAATTTATAAAATAATTCATCCTTCATACATGCTTCTGGAACACTAGGATGGAGTGGTTCTATCATTTGCCCTCTAATATCACCTTTTGCATACGGAATTACATAATTCTCCTCGCTCATTATTAACTCATTAAGAGGTTCTGCAGAATGAGCTGTTGCAATTCCTCTTACGATTGCTCCGGGCCTCTGAGGGTAAATGTACATCAACCCATATTCAAGGAAATCTATTAAAGCCAGGTAGTTGAGTTTTTTCTTATCCCTCCCTATTAAACCTGAAAATGCTGATCTATTTAAACTCTCGCTTATTTCACTGGAACTAATTCCCAATTCATAAGCCAGGTCTTTCATGAACCACTCTCCTCCTCTTTTACTGGCTATCTTAAGAAGTACGACTATGTCATGGGGTCTCATCCCATTGTGTTTCTTCATGTCAAATTAATTTAACACAAAAGTATGTAATAATTTGCAATTCGCGAATCGCGAATTACGAATCAGCAATCACGCACTAATAATTTCACCACTCCGTCACTTTACTATAATTTAGTGCCTCCAATAGAAAAATTGCGAGGAGATGAAGAAATTACAAAACTACGCCCATGGTCAATGGGTTGAAGGTACAGGTGACGGAAAAACACTATATAATTCAATAACAGGTGAACCAATAGCAGCAGCTACGAGTGAAGGACTCGATTTTGGCGAGATGATGGACTACGGCCGCAGGGTTGGTGGTCCGGCTTTACGCAAAATGACTTTCCACGAACGCGGACTCATGTTGAAAGCGCTGGCCATGCACCTCATGAAAAAGAAGAAAGACTTCTACAAGCTCAGTTGGGCTACCGGGGCTACAAAACCAGACTCCTGGTTTGATATTGACGGAGGATTCGGGAACCTTTTTGCCAATGCGAGTTTGCGCAGGCAATTCCCTAACGAATCGTACTACGTGGATGGCGAAATGCACAACTTTTCACAAAGTGGTCAATTTGTAGGTCACCACATCATGGTTCCAAAAGAAGGGGTTGCAATTCACATTAATGCCTTTAACTTCCCGGTTTGGGGAATGCTCGAAAAATGTGCTGTCAACTGGTTTGCCGGAGTTCCTGCAATCGTTAAACCGGCAACGCTCACTTCTTACTTAACTGAAGCTGTTGTTAGAGAAATTATCGACTCAAAAATACTACCTGAAGGTGCGCTTCAACTTATTGCAGGTAGCGCTCGCGGAATTATCGATCACGTTGAATCGCAGGATATCGTGACATTTACCGGATCTGCCAGTACGGGCAAAATGCTCAAGTCAAATCCTAGATTGGTCGAAGAAGCTGTTCCGTTTAACATGGAAGCCGATTCACTAAACGCATCAGTACTTGGTGAAGATGCTGCTCCGGGAACTCCCGAGTTCGACATCTTTGTGAAAGAGGTTCGGAAAGAAATGACGGTAAAAGCCGGTCAAAAATGTACGGCTATTCGTAGAGCGATCGTACCGGAGAAATATGTCGATGACGTTCGCAAGGCTCTGACCGAGCAACTTCAAAAAACAACTGTTGGAGACCCGAATATTGACGGAACAAGAATGGGTGCCCTTGCCGGACAGGAACAACGCACTGAGGTTCGCGAAAAAGTAAATCAGTTACTCGCTGAGCAGGAACTCGCTTACGGAAGTCTCGAAACAGCTGAACTCAACGGAGCCGATTACGAAAAAGGTGCTTTCCTCTCTCCTATTCTCATGGTAAACAGCGATCCGTTCAATAAAAAAGCCTGCCACGATGTAGAAGCGTTTGGTCCGGTTGCTACGATTTTACCTTACAAAAACAACGATGAGGCAATCGAGTTGACGAGAATGGGAAAAGGTTCGCTTGTAACTTCTATTGCTACGGCTGATGACAAAACTGCGAGAGATTTCACACTCGGAACCGCAGCTTACAACGGCCGCATCATGATTCTCAACCGCGATTGTGCAAAAGAAAGTACAGGTCACGGTGCTCCACTTCCACTTCTCGTTCACGGTGGACCGGGAAGAGCCGGAGGCGGTGAAGAAATGGGTGGTAAACGCGGTGTTTTCCACTACATGCAACGTACAGCAATTCAGGGATCGCCAACAACGCTGACTGAAGTAACAAATCAGTATCAGTACGGAGCAAAACACAAAGATCCCGGTAAGCACGTGTTCCAAAAACATTTTGAAGAACTCGAAGTAGGTGAAACAGTTTTCACGCACAAACACACCGTTACAGAAACTGACATTACCAATTTTGCCAATGTAAGTGGAGATAACTTCTACGCTCACATGGACAAAACTTCACTTGACGGAACAATCTTTGAAGATCGCGTGGCACACGGCTACTTCATTCTTTCAAAAGCTGCCGGATTGTTCGTTGATCCTAAAAAAGGTCCGGTTCTTTTGAATTACGGAATCGATAATTGTCGCTTCACAAAGCCCGTTTATCCGGGAATGACGATCGGAGTTCGTTTTACGGTTCAGGAAAAAATCGAAAACGATAAACTGGGCGATGAAAATGTAGCCAAAGGAATCGTAAAATTCATGGTCGATATTTACGATGACGAGGACGAAACAGTTGGACTGGCAACAATCCTTACAATGGTGAAAAAACTCGATCAATCAGCTGCTGAGGAAGCTGCCAAAGAAGCTGAAAACGAAGAGTAAGATAATTTTATTAGTTAATTAGAGGGGCGTGTATCAAAACCGAAAAGTGAGATTTTTCGGTTTTAAAAGGCTAGCCTTAAAAAGTTTAAACAACTATAAATGTTGGCTAAAGCTCCTTCAATCATAAACTTATGATCTCGTAAACGCCTTTTGATACACCCCCTTTTATATTCACACACATGAAATCTGATATAGAAATTGCCAACAGCGTTGAGGCAAAAAACATTTCTGAGATAGCTGAAAAGCTCGGTATCGGTCAGAGCCAAATTGAGCCGTACGGTCACCACAAAGCCAAGCTCCCGCTCTCTTTGATTGATGACGAAAAAGCGAAGCAGTCAAAACTGGTGCTCGTAACCTCTATCAATCCAACTCCATCAGGCGAGGGAAAAACAACCAGCGCGATCGGACTGAATGACGGTTTAAACCTCATCGGTAAAAAATCAACTGTCGTGTTGAGAGAACCTTCACTTGGCCCGGTTTTCGGAATAAAAGGTGGAGCTGCAGGAGGCGGAATGTCACAGGTAATCCCAATGGAAGATATCAACCTCCATTTTACCGGTGACTTTGCAGCTATTGAAAAAGCGAACAACCTCCTCGCTGCTATCATTGATAACGATGTGCAAAAGAAAGATGGCGGACTCGGGATTGATCCGCGAACAGTTACCTGGAAACGCTGCATGGACATGAACGATCGCGCTCTGCGCAATATCGTTTCAGGACTTGGCGGAAAAGCAGGTGGTTTCCCAACTGAAACAGGCTTTAACATTACTGCCGCTTCTGAGATCATGGCTATTTTATGCATGAGCAACACATTTGCTGATCTCAAAGAAAAACTTGGAAACATCTACATTGGCGACACCCGAAAAGGCGAACCCGTTTTCGCGAAAGATCTTAAAGCAGAAAACGCGATGGCCATTTTGCTCAAGGATGCTATCAAGCCAAACCTCGTTCAAACGCTCGAAGGAAATCCGGCCATTATTCACGGAGGTCCGTTTGCGAATATCGCACAGGGAACCAACAGTATTATTGCAACCAAAACAGGATTGTCACTCAGCGATTACGTCATCACGGAAGCAGGATTTGGAGCTGATTTAGGAGCAGAGAAATTCTTCAACATCAAGTCTCGTCATGCCGGTGTTTCACCATCAGCCGTTGTGATTGTAGCTACGATCAGAGCCCTGAAATACCACGGAGGCGCAAAGCTCGACAACCTCACTGAGCCGGATTTTGAGGCTCTGACCGAAGGATTAAAAAACCTTCAAAAGCATATTCAAACGATACAGAGTTTTGGCATTAAGCCGATTGTGGCAATCAACAAATTCGTTGCAGATCAGGACAGCGAAATCAATAAGGTCTGTGAATTTTGCGAGAATGAAGAGGTTAAAGCTGTATTAGCCGATAGCTGGGGAAAAGGCGGAGAAGGAAACCGTGAATTGGCTAACGAAGTAGTAACACTTTGCGATGAAAATCCATCAACTTTCAACCCACTTTACAATTTAGATGATGATATAGAAAGCAAGATCAACAAGATTGCAAAAGTGGTTTATGGAGCTGGTGATGTGAAGCTGAGCGCTAAAGCTCAAAAACAAATGAACCGATTTGAAAAACTCGGCTTTGACAAATTGCCTGTTTGTATTGCAAAAACACAAAAATCTCTTTCTGATGACGCTTCATTAATCGGTCGACCCTCAAATTTCACTTTTAACGTGAGAGAATTTGAAATTGCAGCAGGTGCAGGATTTGTTATCCCAATTGCCGGGAATATGCTTAGAATGCCGGGACTGCCCTCTACTCCGGCTGCTGAGAAAATGGAAATCGATGGTGAGGGCAACATCTCAGGTTTATCTTAATTTTGACAACAAAAGCAACAAATTATGAGTGATATCACACAACAGGGATATGTTGAAACAACTGTAAAAGACGGAATTGGAACTATTGAATTCATGCATCCGGCCAGTAACTCATTGCCGGGGAAGCTACTCGCTGAATTAGCTCAAAACATTACCGATGCCGGTAAGAATGACGACATCAAAGTAATTGTACTCAAGTCTGCCGGTGAGCGCGCTTTTTGTGCAGGGGCATCATTTGATGAGCTACTAGCAATTGATGACTACCCAACCGGCAAAAAGTTCTTCATGGGATTTGCCAATGTGATCAATGCTGCTCGCAAATGTCCAAAACTCATTATCGGTCGGATCCAGGGTAAAGCCGTGGGCGGTGGAGTTGGAATGGCGAGTGCCGTAGACTATTGCCTGGCGACAAAATACGCTTCAGTAAAGTTGAGTGAGTTAGCGATTGGGATTGGTCCTTTCGTTGTAGGCCCTGCTGTGGAACGCAAAATTGGTTCAGCAATGTCTCAAATGGCGATCAACGCTACCGAATGGCGAGATGCTCAATGGGCTCAGGAAAAAGGTCTTTATGCTGATATTTACGAAACCACTGAAGAACTCGATGAAGCAGTAAATGAGTTATCAGGTAAATTAGCAGCTTACAATCCCGAAGCTATGCGTCACCTGAAAAATGTATTTTGGGAAGGTTGTGAAGACTGGGACGTACTTTTAGAAAAACGTGCTGAGCTCAGCGGTGAACTCGTTTTGGGAGAATTCACCAAAAACTTCATCAACAACTTCAAAAACAAATCGAAGAAATAAACTGAATTCGATTCAATATTCAATCCCGATTGGTTTCATCTATCAATCGGGATTTTTGTTTTAGTCCCAATATTTTTACGAAATTTACCAATTGATACCAGTAAAGTAATTTAGAATTTAATTTTCAGATAAAAGTTACTTACTTTTAAATCAGCTATTTTGCAACCTTATTTGGTGAACACAATTTGACGCTATGACAAAAGCCGATCTCAACAAACAGTTGGAAGAGCTCCTCGAGAAGGAGATGAACAATGAAACCGCTATATCTGCAAAAGATATACTGGCCAATTATCAAACCCTGGCCGCAGCCGATCACAAAGCCCAACTTGAAAAGCATCTCGAAGAAGGCGGTAAAAAAGAAGAGTTCTCCCCAAAGCGCGATACTGATGATGAACGCTTTGATGAATTGTGGGCGAAGTTTTCTCAAAAGAAAAAAACCTGGGAAAAGGAATTAGAAAATGTCCAACAGGATAATTACAAAAACAAACTCAGTATCATTGACGAGATCAGGGATCTGACCGAAAATGAAGAAAACGTAAAGCGTGCTTTTGAGCGCATGCGTGAGCTCGAAGAAAAATGGAAAGAAATTGGCTCTGTACCCTCACAAAAATTCAGAGAGTTACAGAATAAATACAGCAGAATGCGCGATGAGTTTTTCTACAACATGCGCATTTACAAGGAGCTCCTGGAACACGATCTCAAGCGCAACCTCCAAAAAAAGGAAGAACTTGCCGAAAAAATGGAGTCGCTCAAAGAGAAAAAGAATATTAAAGAAGTGGATACACTGCTCAAGACTTACCTTAAAGAATGGGATGAGATTGGGCCAACATTTCGTGAAGAATGGGAAAAAGTTCGCGATCGGTTTCGATCAGCACAGCACGAACTTTTTGATAAAATCAAGCAGCACTACCAACAACTCAAAGATCAGCACCTCGAAAATCTGGAACGTAAAAAGAAACTTGCTGATCAACTCGAAAAAATCAACGAAGAAGAAATTGAAACACAAAAACGCTGGCGTAAGCTCACTGATAAAGTTAAAAACATTCAAAAAGAATGGAAGACAATTGGCTTTGCACCTAAAGAAGAGAATCAGGAGGTTTGGGAAAGATTCCAAAAAGCGGGTGACGATTTCTTTGAAGCTAAAAGAGAATATTTCGCAAACCTGAAAGTTGAGCAGGACAAAAATAAAGAGCTCAAAGAGGAGATGATCAAAGAAGCTCAGGCTCTTGAAGACAGTGAAGACTGGAAAGAGACAAAAGACAAACTCATCAAACTGCAAAAGAGATGGCAAAAGGTTGGCAATGCACACCAGCGCGATGAACAACGACTTTGGAAAACATTTAGAGCATCGTGCAACAAGTTTTTCGACCGTAAAAAAGACTACTTCGCCAATAAAGACCAACGAGAAGCAGAGAATTTAGAAAAGAAAAAAGCGGTTATTGAGAAGATTGAAAAGTTTGAACCATCAGGTGATAACAATCAAGATCTACAATCTTTGGAAACCCTGACTCATGAATTCAATGAAATAGGGTTCATACCTATGAGTCAAAAATCTCACATAGCTAATGCCTACAAAAAAGCCTTGAAAAATCAATACGCTAAACTCGGGCTCGATGAGGAAGAAACCAAAGAACGACTCTACCAAAATAAGATCAAAGACTTAAGTCATTCCAGCAATAGCGACCAGGTTTTAGAAAGAGAAGAGCAAAAAATTCGCGAAAACATCGGGAGACTGAAATCTACTCTCAACAGGTACGAGACTAACATCTCCTTTGTAGAGAGTTCAAAAGGTGGAGAATCACTCCTCAAAGATGTGAAAGCGAAGATCGTGTCAACTCGTAAACAATTACAAATCGAAGAGAAAAAACTCGATATGCTCTACAGGGCGCAGGATGAAGAAGAAATCTCAGAAGAAGAAAAAGAAGGTTCTGACCAGTAAACAGCTACAATAAAATAGTTTTTATTTTCGCGCCCAAACTAAATCATATATGAAAAGAATCACACTTGTAGTCGTTATTGCGCTAACGACACAAATATCTTACGCTCAATTAGATTCGCTCGTGAAAGACACCGCCTGGACCCTGGAAGGCGTACTATCAATCACCGGATCACAAGTTTCTCTTACTAACTGGCAGGCCGGTGGTGAAAACTCAATATCAGGTAATGGTTTTTTCAATTTAACAGCCGATTACAACAAAGACAAGTTAACCTGGGAAAGTTACATTGAAGGAGCTATTGGTGGTACCAGAATTGGTGGAGATGACCTCCGTAAAACTGATGACCGCTTTGAAATTGGAACCAAATTCGGTTACCAACTCAGTAGAGATTGGCAGGCAACCGGCTTCTCAACATTCAGAACCCAATTTACCGAAGGTTTCGAACTGCTAGGTGACACAGCCCGAAGAAGAATTTCTCACATCATGGCTCCCGGCTATTTATTTGCCGGTCTCGGTGCTCAGTACTCACCTGTAAAATGGTTCAGAATAAACATTGCTCCACTTTCATCAAAAATGACTTTTGTTCGCGTTCAGAACCTCGCCAACCAGGGAGCTTTTGGTGTAGAGCCGGCAACTTATGATGAAAACGGTGAAATTATTTCTGAAGGCGAAAACACACGAGTTGAGCTAGGTGGTTACGTTAAAATTTGGGCGAAAAAGAAAATCATGGACAATGTAACCATGGAAACAAAAGCCGACTTCTTCTCTAACTACCAGGAAAACCCTCAAAACATCGATATCACATGGGATGTAATGGTTAACCTCAAAGTAAACAAATGGCTATCGGCTAATATCACAACCAACCTCATCTACGATGATGATATTATGGTTGAAACCGGCACAAACGAAATGGGCGAAACAACTACCGGCCCAAGAGTTCAGTTTAAAGAAGTATTTGGAGCCGGATTGAGCGTGAATTTCTAATCAAAAAAGCGAAAAAGCTATATCAAGCCAACTTTTATACTGAAGTTGGCTTTTTTTATGCCTCAAAATTCACACACCAGCAAAACAAACTTCTAATATATTCTGAATAAACAACAGTAAGCCAAAATATAATTCTAATACACTCTCATAAAACAATCCCATATTTCGCATTTTCACATTATTTCAAAAAGAGAAGTAGAAACCGTACATTTACCCGCTCAAATTAGAAGGCTATGAGTGAAGGAAAGTCTAAGGTTAAGAAAACGACAGTTTCTCAGGATATACTGAAGAAGGCGTGGAAACTGATGTGCGAAGCTCGCGCAATGAGCGACTTATTTGAAGAACACAAACAGGTCACATCAAAATACGTTCACGCCTGTTCGCGCGGTCACGAAGCCGTACAACTGGCTCTTGGCCTACAACTCAAACCCCAGGATTGGGTTGCGCCCTACTATCGTGACGATTCCATTTTATTGGGAATCGGTATGACTCCATACGATTGCATGCTACAGCTACTCGCTAAACGCGATGACCCATTTTCGGGTGGCAGGACTTACTACTCGCACCCATCTCTCAAGGATGATGACAAACCCAAAATCCCGCATCAATCCAGTGCTACAGGGATGCAGGCAATTCCAACAACAGGAGTTGCAATGGGCGTTCAATATCTCGAGAAACAGAAAATCGCTGAAGACTTTAATGGTCAGAACCCGGTGGTTGTTTGCTCAATTGGCGATGCTGCAATGACCGAAGGTGAGGTTTCTGAGGCTCTCCAAATGGCAGCACTCAAGCAGTTCCCCATCATGTATTTTGTTCAGGATAACGAATGGGATATCTCTGCCAACTCAAAAGAAACTCGTGCTCAAAACGCGGCCGAATTCGCAAGAGGATTCAAGGGAATTGAAGTCATTAAAATTGAAGGAAACGATTTTATCGAGAGTTACGAAAAACTCGAAAAAGCAATCCACATAATCAGAACCAAACGCAGGCCTGTTCTCATCCATGCGAGTGTTCCGCTGCTCGGGCACCACACATCTGGAGTGAGAAAAGAATGGTACCGCGATGACCTGGAAGAACACGAAAAGAGAGATCCGCTACCAAAATTCAGGGAAACGCTGCTGGGTATGGATCTGACCGAAAAAGAACTCGAAGAAATTCAAAATAAAGCAATCGAAAGTGTTCAGGAACAATACGACAATGCTACTGAAGCTGAAGATCCAAAGCCTGAAGATCTTTTCGATTACGACTTTGCTCCTACTCCAATTACAGAAGAAAAAGGAGAGCGCGAGCCTGAAGGAAAAGAAGCAACCGTAATGGTTGATTCTGCACTTTTTGCGATGCGCGAAATATTGAGTCAGCACCCTGAAGCACTGCTCTACGGACAGGATGTTGGCGGCAGACTTGGAGGCGTTTTTAGAGAAGCCGCTACACTCGCTCAACAGTTCGGTGACGATCGCGTATTCAACACGCCAATTCAGGAAGCTTTTATAATTGGAAGTACCGTTGGTATGGCAGCCACAGGCTGTAAACCAATCGTTGAAGTACAATTTGCCGATTACATTTGGCCGGGGCTCAACCAGCTTTTCACCGAATTGAGCAGATCGTATTACCTGTCTAATGGGAAATGGCCGGCTTCTTCTCTCATCCGCGTGCCAATTGGCGCATACGGAAGTGGCGGACCTTACCACAGTTCATCAATAGAGTCGGTATTGACTAACATACGCGGGATAAAAATCGCTTATCCATCAACAGGAGCCGATTTGAAAGGACTTTTAAAAGCCGGCTTCTACGATCCAAATCCCGTTGTCATGCTCGAACATAAAGGGCTTTACTGGAGCAAGATCAAAGGAACAGAAAAGGCTAAAACAATTGAACCGGATGAGGAATATGTCATACCATTTGGAAAAGGTAGAGTTGTCCTGGAAGCTGATGATAACCAGGTAGAAAAAGGAAAATCAATGGCGATCATCACTTATGGTATGGGCGTTTACTGGTCTACTCAAGCGGCTAAAAAATTCGATGGAGAAATTGAAATCATCGACTTGCGCACATTAGTTCCCGTTGATGAAAAGTTGATCTACGAAACGGCTAAAAAGCACAGCAAAATACTGGTTGTAACAGAAGAGCCTGAAATCAACACGTTTGCGCAGGCGCTTTGCGGATTGATTCAGCGCAACTGTTTTGAACACCTCGATGCTCCGGTTGAAATCATCGGATCTGAAAATATGCCTGCAATTCCGCTCAATAGCACACTCGAAGCTACAATGCTTCCAAACGCTGATAAGGTTGCAGAAAAAATCAAAGGAGTTCTCAATTACTGATGGCAATTGTCAACCTGGGAGATATCAGGCTGCACTTCAAGTGGGTAAACGAAAAAGCTCCCGGCTCTATCATCATCTATTTGCACGAGGCTCTCGGCAGCATTGGTCAGTGGAAAGATTTCCCTGAACTTTTGTGCAAAGCCACAAACTGTCGTGGCTTAATTTATGAGCGACAGGGCCATGGTCAATCGTCAGGTTTAAATTCGGTCAGAACCTCAAACTACATGCACGATTACGCATGGCAAGAGTTGCCGGCACTACTCAAAGCAGTTGGAATTGAAGAAAAAGTACATCTATTTGGCCACAGTGATGGTGGAAGCATTGCACTGTTATTCGCGGCTAAATTTCCTGAAAAAGTTGATAAAGTAATCACCGAAGCAGCTCACGTAATTGTTGAAGATGTCACACTTGAAGGAATAAAACCCGTTAGAGAATACTTTCTTTCAAATCCTGATTTCAAAGAAAAGCTTGCTCGCTATCATTTTGACAATACTGAATCAATCTTCTTTGCATGGTGCGACACGTGGCTATCTTCAAAATTCAAAAACTGGAACATTACTGAAGAAATCAAAACGATTAAAGCTCCTCTTCTCTCCTTTCAGGGATCAAACGATGAATACGGCACCTACAAACAGTTAGATCTGATTAAAAAATCAGTTGGTCAAAACGCTGAAATTAAAGAACTCGCTGGTTGTAAGCATATTCCACATCTCGAAAAAAAGGAGGAAGTCCTCGAACTAACTCGTGACTTCTTAGTTGAATAAAGCTGACTTTTAAAAAAACTTCATTCAAAACTCAAGATTCATCATCATTATAATCACTCCGCCTTCACAAAAGCATTTGTTTGTTTTTCAGTTCCAATAGTCGTTTCAGGGCCGTGACCACAGTAGACTTTATAATCATCTGGCAATTTGTACATCTTTTGCTGAATACTCTTAACCAACGTATCAAAATCACCACCGGGTAAATCTGTTCGCCCTATACCTCCGGCAAATAAAACATCTCCATTGATCACACTTTTACTCTCGTGATGAACTAATGCTATATGACCCGGAGCATGACCGGGGACGAAAAGCACTTCCAGGCTCTGACCGCCAAAAGAGATAACATCTCCTTCCTCCCAAAAAACCTGAGGTGCCGGGGAAGGTTTATACCCACCAAATCCGTACATATTAGCACTGGGCTCAGCCATTTGATAAGTAGGCAGTCCGGCTTTATGACCTTCTACTTTTAGATCGTACTTTTTCGCTACAAATTGATTGCCTAAGATGTGATCGAGATGAAAGTGTGTGTTGATGAGTTTTACCGGTTTGAGATTTTTTGACTCGATAAATGCAACCAATTCCCCCTCTTCAAACGTTTCATAACAACCGGGATCAATGATTACAGCTTCCTTAGAATCATCATATAGTACGTATGTATTTTCCTGAAATGGATTAAATGTAAACTTTTGTATCTTCAGCATCTTAAATTGTTAAGTATTCAACAATAGTTTACAGCCAAAAATGTTATTGTATTATAGTTTGTATTTTTGGCTTTCAACTAAAAAATATTGATCGACAAAACTAACATATACCTGACGAAGGGACTGTTTCTTCTATCGATTATCTCCCTTGTGCTATTTACTGCAATCCCCACAAAAGGGCAGTTTTACAGAGGGAGCTACCAAACGTTTGGAAAAAACAGAGTCCAGTACGACCCTAAACAGTGGGAGCATATAGATTTTGAGCATTTCAATGTTTATTTCTACGGTGCCGGTCGAAACCTGGCTGTTTATTCCTCACAAAGTGCAAAACGGAACCTCAAACAACTCGAAAGTTTTTTCGATTACCGCCTGCAGGGAAAGGTTTACATGCTTGTCTTCAATAATCTCCAGGAATTTAGAGCCAGCAACATTGGACTCGAACATACTGAAGAGCAAAATATTGGCGGTAAAATTCAAATTCAGGGAAATAAAATATTTGTTTACTACGATGGTGATCACTCGCATTTAGACAAACAAATCAGGGAGAACATAGCGCGTGTTCTCTTTTTTCAAATGGGCTACGGACAAGACTGGAAAGAGGTAATAAAAAACTCAGCCCTACTCACCATTCCCGATTGGTACTCTGAAGGACTGGTTTCCTACGCAGCAAGTCCATGGAATGTTGAAGTTGACGACCGTGTTCGCGATATCATTCTCAATGAAGAGTTTGAAAAATTCAATCACAGAACAGGTGAAGACGCCAAAAACATAGGGCACGCAATGTGGCATTACATCGCTCAAATTTACGGGGAGGATGTGATTCCAAACATTGTGTACATGTCTAAAATCAGCAGGAATATCGAAAATGGATTTCTTTATGTATTAGGCGTTCCGCTTGAAACGTTAATCAAAGAAGCCAGAGCATATTACCAACAGCGCTACGATTACGATGAAAAAGTAAGAACACTCCCGCGGTCAGAACCGCTCGACATCAAGAACCGAAGAAACAGAATCTACCAAAAGTTCACGACCAACAAATCCGGTGACATGGCAGCATATGTAACAAATAAAGCCGGTCAGCAAAGAGTTTACCTCTACGACATTGAAAACGATAAACGCAAGAAAATTCTCAAAATCGGTCATCGCCTTGATCGTATTCCCGAGCTAACTTATCCATTGATAGAATGGCATCCTACTGAAAATATCTTAACAGCTATATACCGCAAAAAAGGCGAGATAATCCTTGGAATGTATGATGTTGAAGAAAAAGAATGGGACAAACGCGAATTGAGACAGCTCGATAAAGTACTCTCATTCAATTATTCACCAACCGGCAAAGAACTCGTTTTTTCAGCTGTGAGCGAGGCCCAAACTGACCTTTATCTCTACAAAATGCTCACTCAAAGCCAGGTCAGACTCACAAATGACTTATTTGCCGATTTGGAACCCAGCTTCACGGCAGACTCATCTGGAATTGTCTTTACTTCTAACAGGCCTACTGACACAATTGGCAGTATTCGCGGCAAAAAAGAGAGACGTATTGAGAATGTTCAAATCATGCCTACTTACGATGTTTTCAGGTATGATTACCAAACAGAGAATGAGGTTCTGACCAGAATTACTGACACTCCTGAATTCACTGAAGAACAACCATATTCTACCAAAGGTGGTCAATACATTTATCTGAGTCCGAAAAGCGGAATAATGAATCGCTATATCGCTTCTAGAGATAGTGCAATTAGCCGTATTGATACAACTATACACTACCGCTATTTCACTAATTCAAAACCGCTTACCAACTACAAACGCAACATCATTCATCACGACATCAACCCTGAAGCAAATCAGGTACTCGATTTGCTCCAGTACGAAAATAAATATAAGTTCTACATCACTCCGCTCGAAAATCTATCGGCTCTGAATAAGTTAAAAGGATCAGCTTTCAACGAGGAAAACAAACAACAAAAAGAAAACGAAGAACTCCCCGAGAGAATTGTCGTTCAAAAGGTTGAAGTTATTGAAGAGGAAGAGGAAAAAGAGCGCGAAGTCGATATCAATAACTATCGGTTTGAGTCAGATAAACAACAGGAAAATCAAAAAGACGCTGACTCTACACAAACAAAAGTTGCTGATAACGGCAGGGAACCTCTCAAGAATTCGCGTTTCATCGAACTCAAAAAAGCTCCTACTCCACGTAATGGTAGCGGCAAACCGGGAGACTCAATCAAGATACCTATTGCAGAAATTTACCGTCCGGCATTTTTAGCTAACGATCTCACAATTCAGTTAGACTGGAATTTTGCTAATAACCTGTACCAGCGATTCAATGGCGGACCTTACATCGCTCCGGGATTGGGAACTGTGGCTAAAACAGATGTAATCGACCTCATGGAAGACTACATTTTTGAAGGAGGTGTGCGATACGCAATCAACGGTAATAACACTGAGTTTTTTGCAAGATTTGCCAACAGGAGAAAACGCCTTGACAAAGAATTACTATTTCAAAGACAAACCACCACACAAGAAGTTCAGGCTTTCACGCTTCAAAAAACAATTATTCATAAAGCCAGCGTAATTGGTAAGTATCCTTTTAGTGAAGTAGCCGGGTTGAAAGCCACTGCCAGTTACCGAAATGATCAAAATGTTATTCAGGCTACAGATGCTAACTCGTTGAGGGAGGAAGACCAATACGATCACTGGGGCGGATTTAAACTCGAGTACATTTACGATAATACACGCCCACTCGGACTCAACCTCATGCAGGGAACAAGACTCAAAGTGTTTGGTGAAATGTATAATGAGTTTTCTGCTGATCAGGGCGATTTTTATGTTGTGGGAACAGACATTCGCCATTACATCAAAATTCACCGAAACCTCATTTGGGCAAACAGATTGAGTGGAAGTACTTCTTTTGGTAGCAGAAAACTCGTCTATTATCTCGGCTCTATCAACAACTGGATCAGTGGTGATGATATGTTCAACTTCAACAACAATGTAGCACGCAACCAGGGTTATTATTTCCAAACCATCGCTACACCAATGCGCGGTTTTATTCAGAACGCGAGAAACGGAAACAGTTTTGCGCTTTTCAACTCTGAAATCCGCTGGCCAATTTTCCAGTACCTCATCAGCAAACCCATCAAATCAGACTTCCTCAAACACTTCCAGATCACAGGATTTGGAGACATTGGAACAGCCTGGACGGGAACTGATCCATACAGCGATGAAAATGCCTTTAACACGAGAGAAGTCACTAACGGAGGTTCTTCAGTAAAAGTAAAACTCAAAAACCAAATTGACCCACTCGTAGGCGGTGTGGGCTTTGGATTGAGAACGAAAGCTCTCGGTTACTTTATCAAAATGGATTACGCCTGGGGAATTGAAAACGGCCAACTCAAAGATCCACGACCTTTCTTCTCACTCGGGTTAGACTTTTAAAAACAATGAAAGTGACAGAAATCATCATCTTTATCGCTATTGGCCTGGCTGCGGGAATGCTAAGCGGAATGTTTGGAGTTGGCGGAGGAATCATCATCGTTCCGGCTCTCGTTTTATTTGCCGGTATGTCACAACACACAGCGCAGGGAACCAGCCTTGGGCTCATGTTATTTCCCATCGGAATACTGGCAGCGTGGAATTATTACAAAGCCGGCCACCTCGATATCAAAGCCGGATTACTCATTGCAGCGGCTTTTGTCATTGGCGGATACCTGGGCTCAAAATTGTCGCTCACCATAAATCAGTTAACTTTGAAACGTATTTTTGGTGCTCTGATGCTCATCGTGGCAATCAGGCTCATTTTCTTTTCAAAGTAGCATGACCGATATCAAAAATAAAATTGAAAAAATCGTTGGTCAGAACCTGAACAAGGTGCTGGAAATAAGACGTCACATACATCAACATCCCGAGCTCTCGTTCAAAGAATTTGAAACATCGGGTTATATCAAGTCAATACTCGATGAACTCGAAATTTCTTATACTGATAACTGGGTGAAAACCGGAATTGTAGCAGAAATTGAAGGCGACCAACCCGGACCAACAATCGCACTACGTGCTGATATTGATGCCTTACCGATTGACGAAAAAACTGATTTGCCCTTTAAATCAGATAACAAGGGCATCATGCACGCTTGCGGACACGATATACACGCTAGCTCGCTGATTGGGGTTCTGACCGTAATCAACGAATTGAAAAGTGAATTTGCCGGAAAAGTGATTTTCATTTTTCAACCGGGTGAGGAAGAAATCCCCGGAGGCGCTTCATTGATGATAAAAGAAGGACTGCTCGAAAAATTTAAACCAAAATCAATTGTTGCTCAACATACCTTCCCCGATTTACCTGCCGGTAAAGTTGGCTTTTTCCCGGGGACTTACATGGCATCAAACGATGAGCTTCATGTAACCGTAAAAGGAAAGGGCGGACACGGAGCAATGCCTCACAAAACGGTGGATACAGTTTTGATGAGTGCGCATTTGATCACATCTCTACAACAGGTTATCAGCAGAACAAAAGATCCGTTTACACCTGCTGTGCTCACCTTTGGCAGAATTGAAGGATTGGGAGCTACAAACGTCATTCCTGATGAAGTTCATTTGCAGGGTACGTTCAGAACCATGGATGAAGCTTACAGGGAAAAAGCTCACGAACGAATGCTTTCCATTGCGAACGGAATCGCTGAAGGAATGGGTGGCTCGATCGACTTTGAGATAAGACGCGGTTATCCCAATGTACATAACGATGTGGATCTGACAGAAAAATGTATGAGTTGGGCTCGTGATTTTTTGGGTGATGAAAACGTAGTCAATCTTGAGCAAAGAATGACCTCTGAAGATTTTGCATTCTACAGTCAGGAAATTCCAGGCTGCTTTTACCGACTTGGAACCGGATTTGAAAATCGCGAGAACTTTGGTCTTCACCACCCAAAATATGAAGTGAATGAAGATGCAATTAGAACAGGAATAGAATTAATGTCGTATTTAACTATAAAACAATTGGAGCAATGAAAAAGATAATTACCGGAGTAGCCATACTGGCATTAGCTGCCTGTGGCAACAGTTCCAGCAAGAAAAAAGATGAAAATCAGGGTGAGCGCAAAAAGCTCATGGAGGAAGTAATGGCTTTGCACGATAAATATATGCCACAGATGGATAGCCTCAAAAACCTGAACAACCGTTTAGGTACACAGCTCGATTCTGCAGTGACAGACTCTACAATGACAATCGAATTTGAAAATGCCCGCACTCAACTCGAGAATGCATCTGAAGGTATGATGAACTGGATGCGTAACTTTGAAAAGCCTGCAGACTCTGTCAAAACTAAAAAAGCCATCAATTACCTCAATGATCAAAAGAAATTGATGGAAAATGTGGGCATTGAAATGGAACAATCAATGCACCGTGCCGATTCATTGTTGAACCATTCTAAGAAGTAATTAATGAACTGGAAATGGAGTGTTGTGGCAATTTTGCTCATCGCATCAATAAGTTGCATGCGCAATGCCAAAGAGAAGAAGGAGCTTCCTGTTTTGGGAGCAAAAGATGTTGTCAGGCAGGATGAAAACGGGGAGAATTATATTGACACGGTTTACGCCCAAATCGATGATTTTTCCTTTACTGATCAGGACAGTAACACAGTAACCGGTGATTACTACGATGGAAAAGTGAGAGTGGTGGATTTCTTTTTCACCTCTTGCCCTACCATTTGCCCTAAAATGAAAAAGCAAATGCTCAGAGCCTACGAGGAGTTTAAAGGAAATAAAAACGTCAAGTTTCTATCTCACTCTATTGACACACGTCATGACTCGGTTCCGGTTCTGAATGATTATGCAAATAAACTGGGTATTGAAGCCAATCAGTGGAAAATGGTAACCGGGCCAGAAGATGACATATACAGTATTGCTGATGAGTATCTCGTGAGCGCATCTGAGGACTCAACTGCTCCGGGTGGTTATGTCCACAGTGGTGCTTTTGTCCTCATCGATCAGAACCACCAAATCAGAGGCTATTACGATGGAACGCTTCCAAAGGACGTGGACCAAATGATGATTGATATCAAATCACTCCTGGAAGAAGAATGAAACTCAGAATCCTCATTATAGGGCTATTAGGCTTCGGTATTGTCATTGTTCTCTTGACACGCGGGTGTGAATCTCCTGCTAACAAAGGAGAAGCTTTGTATCAGTCAAAATGTGCAAATTGCCACGGTGAAAATGGTAAGGGGTTTTCAATTTATCCTCCACTGGCTAATTCAGATTATTTTCTTGAAAATAAAGATGAATTTGCCTGTATCGTTTATTACGGCATTGAAGGTGAAATAACAGTAAACGGCCAAAAATACAGCCAGCGGATGTTGGGAGATCCAACTCTTTCAGCTACCCAAATAGCAAATTTGATGAATTACGTTTACGGCAGGTGGGGAAACAAAAAGGTTGAAGTGAATAGTGAGGATATTGAAAATAGACTCAATAATTGTGACAGCGAGCTGGTGAAGTAACCACATAAAGTTTTCTAAAGAACATTTTTTTCTATTTTTGAAACCAAACAAAAGAATCATGAGCGGACACGACACACATCACGAGGAATCAGAAAAAAAATCATTGGTTAGTCAAATGTTTGATGAGTCAATAGCAGGCGGAGCAATGTTTTACAGCATTCTCGCTGTTGTGTTGATAATACTCATCCTCACCGGAATCATCCCGATGTTGTACTAATAACAGCATTTTGAAAAAATAAAACCCCGATCGATTTCTGAATCAATCGGGGTTCTTTTATTTGATCAATTATGTCTTATCTAGAATCTTAACGGAGATGTTTCTGAATTGACAACGCGTCAGATTTCAACTTCAGTGCTCCACAATATTTGCTGGCATCAAGACCTTTCGAGTTTTTCTTAGAGAATAACTTCTTAAGTAACTCTTTAATTCTACTTCTATCACTTCCACTTTGAATTGTAGTAACCATCTTAAAAAAATTGAAACCACTATAAAAGTAATGGTTCGAAACTATTTAAGCAAATGTACGGAAATTGATTTCAATTCGTTTACTCTGAGAATTACTCCCTCAAACCTGCACCGGTTTCTTTCTCGAGGTTGTGAAGAAGCTTACTCATCACTTTATCCACTTTCTTGTCAGTCAGCGTTTTTTGTTCATCTCTAAAGATAAAACTCACCGCATAACTCTTTTTGCCATCTTCAATTTTCTTGCCTTCGTAAACATCGAAGAGGTTCACATTCTCGAGAAGTTTCTTCTCGGTCTTTTCAGCAACCTCAACAATTGAAGAGAAAGGCACTTCTTTATCTACGATCAGAGCCAAATCACGTCTCATTGACGGGTATTTGGAAACCGGCTTAAAGCGGACTTTAGCCTGACCGGCCAGTTTCATGAAATTCGTCCAGTCGATCTCAGCAAAATAGAGATCTTGCTTAAGACTGAATTCTTTTAAAAGATCACCACTGATAATTCCCAAATCAGCAACATGGTTTTTATTGATGGTAATACTCAATCCCGAACTCAAAAATCCGGCTTCGCTCTCTTTCCAATGTACATTGAACTTGTCCAGTCCAAATGCATCGATTAGTGCAGAAACGGCTCCTTTAATAAAATCAAAACCTACTTTTTTAGATTGTGTATTCCAGGCTTCAGGCTCTTGATTGCCGGCTACTGCAATGGCGAGTTTTTCGCGCTCTTTGCTTTTGTCGTTTTTGACTGAATATGTTCGGCCAAACTCGAAGAGCTTGATATCTGTTGACTGCCGGTTCTGATTGAATTGTGCTGCTTCCAGTAAATCAAAAACGATTGAAGTACGAAGTACATTCAATTCAGAACTCAATGGATTCGCAATTTTCACGATCCCCTTTGAGTCTATTGATTTGAACTTTTCGTAATAATCTGCCTTTGTCAAAGAGTTACTCATCGCCTCCAAAAATCCACGTGACACGAGAAGCTCACTCGCTCTGTTCCGAATCACCTCAGGATTTGGTTTGGGAGCATAGCTCAACGAACTCGATAGCTTTTGCGGTATTTCAATGTTATCGTATCCGTAAATGCGAAGCACTTCTTCGATCACATCAATTTCACGCTGAACATCGACTTTAAATGGAGGAACAAGTAATTTTAACTCACGTCCGTTTTCTTCATCGATAACGATTTCGAGCTTGGTCAGGATTGCTTTAACGAGCTCAATATCGAGTGACTTCCCACCTATTCTATCGAGATTATCCATGTTGAACGTTATCTCAAACGACTCGTGTTTTTGAGGATATTCTTCAACGATTTCGCTCGAAATGGATGCGCCACAAAATTCTTTCATTAAAAGTGCTGCGCGCTTGAGAGCGTAGATAGTATTGAGCGGATCAACTCCTCTTTCAAATCGGAAAGATGCATCAGTACTCAATCCGTGGCGTTTTGCTGTTTTGCGCACCCAAACCGGATCAAAATATGCCGACTCCAGGAATACATTTACCGTTTCTTCTTTTACTCCGGAATCAACTCCGCCAAAAACTCCGGCAATGCACATCGGTTTATCATCATTGCAAATCATCAGGTCTTTGGCTGATAACTCGCGCTCTTCTTCATCGAGTGTCGTGAATTTGGTTTTATCGGCCACGGTTCTGACCGTAACCTTATTGCCTTTAATCTTTGAAGCATCAAAAGCGTGTAGTGGCTGTCCCGTTTCGTGCAAAACGAAATTGGTGATATCAACTACATTGTTAATGGGCGCCAGCCCTATCGAGCGGAGCTTATTTTGTAGCCAATCTGGCGATGGGCCTACCTTCACATTTGTCAAAGTAACTCCGGCATATCGCGGACAGGCTTTGGTATTTTGAACATCAATCGCGATTTCGAGATCGTGATTATCAACTTTAAAATGATCAACTTTTGGCCAGTTGATACTCTTATCTTTCAATTCATCTTTCACTGCCCCAAGCGCAACGAGATCGCGAGCTGTACCAATATGACTTGCTGCATCGGCTCTGTTTGGGGTTAGACCGATTTCAAAAACGTGATCATTTTCAACTTTGAAGTACTCTGCTGCCGGTGTTCCGGTTTTAGGGTTATCGGTCAGAACCATAATACCATCGTGGCTAACTCCTATACCGAGTTCGTCCTCAGCGCAAATCATTCCTTCAGAACGTTCACCACGAATTTTGGCTTTCTTGATTTGGAAAGGGTCTCCACCGGTAGGATAAATTGTAGAACCCACAGTAGCAACAACTACTTTTTGACCTTTATCAACATTTGGTGCCCCGCAAACAATTTGTTTGGTTTCACCGTTGCCCAGATCAACCTGAGTAACTTTGAGCTTATCAGCATTTTGGTGCTTCTCGCAAGAAACCACCTCTCCGATAATGATGCCTTCTAATCCGCCCGGAATTGATTGTACTTTCTCAACACCTTCAACCTCCAAACCTGTTGAAGTTAACCAATCTGCTACTTGTTGAGCGTCAAGATCAATATCGATGTAGTTTTTAAGCCAGTTGTATGAAATCTTCATAATGCGCAGTACTGAATTGAAATGATGCGCGCAAAACTAATGGATATTTGGGATAATAAGGAGTTAATCCAGTAATTGAATTACTGCTTTATTGATAAGCTTGATGTCTTTTTGGTTAGATCGACTAGACTCAAACTTCAAAGAGGTATTAGACTTCACGACCTCAATAACCCAGTTTTCATTTTGAAAAATCTCTTTAATATCAGTGTTTGGGATTTTTGAAGTAAAACGTGATTGATAAATATCTTGAGATTTTAACTCAACGAATAAACTTTCAATTTCGTCTGGTTTTACTGTTGTTTTATTACTATTAGAAATAGTGAATGAGTCAAGCTCTTTAAATGGCTTTTCATGAAAGATTGAAAAGTTTAGAACTGCTGTATCCCCTTTGTTAGACTCAATATTAAAGTCTATGGTTAAATCAGCGTTTTCTCCCTTAAACTCTATAGGTTTAATAAAATACCTTAACCCATTACCATCTAAATAAAAGCTTCTGTACAGTTTATCAGACTTTGCACCGCCAAAAACAGCACATCCAGCAATCATAGTCATGAAAACAACTCCAAGTAGTAATCGAATTCTCATTATAGTTCCTTGTATTTTATTCGCTTTGAAAATGCAGTATCATTCATTAGAAAAGCAACATTAGCTGAATCTTTAGACAAAATTGAATACGTCCAAAAAAAGTCCTCTCTTTCAGATAATACAGTTACTATATAACCATCCCCTTTTTTGTAGAAAATACTTTGGTAATGATCGTGGTTTTGGTGTCCAACAACCCTATTATTTGTGTCATTTTCAATATAATCAGCCAACATTGGCCTTTTGATTTTGACGGGGATACTTATAAATCCTTTGTATGATTTTGATGTATCAGTCAATACTTTGTATAAAGGCCAATTAAAGTTTTTTTGATTATTAAAAATAGAATCGTGTAGATTAATAATTGTTTCGTCTCTTGCTAGTTCTTTTTCGTTATCCTGAATATGGTATTCAACTCCGTTTAGAAGAGAAATTTTATTATCATTTTCACTTCCCCCCATATTACAGCTAACAAAAAGCAGTGCGATTATAACTGACACACTTAGAGTTCTACCCATAACATTTTTAATAAAAAAAGGCGCCCTAAATAGAGCACCTTTAATCTGATTGATTTTATTCTTATTCGCCAGTTACGATTGTCTCATAAGTCTGGATAATACCAAGAATATCACCTTGCTTAATATCAACAGTTGAAATCTTAGAAATTCCACCGTTTTTGGCAGCAGTTTGAATACTTGCATCTTGGTTGAAGAATAATACACGAAGGAAACCCGTTGCTTTTGCAGTACCTACTTTGTCACCAACTGGGTTGCTAGTAGCATCAACTGGCATAGTAAGTGAACAACTTGACATGAATCCTACAACTGCAACTATTGCAGCTAAAGCTTTGATTTTTCTAAGCATAATAATTAAAATTTAGAGTTAACATTAATGATTGTTCTCAAAAATAAAATAAAAAACGAGTTATAAGAAATATGAGGATATTTTTATCGAAAATTATTGAGCAATCTTTTTTCATTCTTAATAAACTGCCCCCCAGTTAGTATTATGAAATCCTGCCCCAGTTTGGCCTTTCTTTTTGAACTTTAGCATAGCCTTTGGCTATATTGCTGTTTTGGGATAGCTTTAGATTGGGATCTTCTTTCAGAACCTGAATTGCAGCATGACGAGCAACTTGCAATAATTTCCCGTCTTTAGCCAGGTCTGCAATTTGAAGGTTGAGAACTCCACTTTGTTGGGTTCCCATAATATCTCCGGGGCCCCGCAATTCGAGATCAACTTCGGCTACTTCAAAGCCGTCCTGGGTTCTGACCATTGTTTCCATTCTTTTGCGCGCTTCTGCTGATAGTTTATTGCCGGTCATCAATACACAATACGATTGCTCTGCTCCTCTTCCAACTCTACCGCGCAACTGGTGGAGCTGCGATAATCCAAATCTCTCGGCACTTTCGATAACCATGACACTGGCGTTTGGAACATTTACACCTACCTCAATAACGGTTGTGGCAACCATGATTTGGGTATTCCCATCAACGAATTGTTGCATCTCGTAATCTTTGTCTTCTGCTTTCATCTTGCCGTGGACAATTGAGATGCGATAATCTGGCGGTGGGAAGGTTCTAGAAATGGCCTCGTAACCATCCATTAAATCTTTGTAGTCCATCTTGGCAGATTCCTCAATCAATGGATAAACGATGTAAACCTGCCTTCCCTTTTCGATTTCTCTTTTCAAAAAACCAAATACTTCAAGGCGATGTTGATCGCGCTTGTGAATGGTTTCGATGGGTTTTCTGCCGGGAGGTAACTCATCGATGACTGATACGCTCAAATCTCCGTAAAGCGTCATGGCCAATGTCCTGGGTATAGGCGTTGCCGACATCACAAGCACATGAGGTGGTTTTGTGTTTTTACGCCACATCTTTGATCGTTGGGCAACACCAAAACGGTGTTGTTCATCGATCACGACTATACCCAAATTTGCAAAGCGGACTGTATCTTCCAGCAAGGCGTGGGTTCCGACCAAAATATTGGTTTCACCCGCTTCGAGCTTTTCGTGAATTGGTTTTCGGTCAGATTTCTTGATTGACCCTGTAAGTAAATCGACATTTATTCCGGTTCCTTCTAGCTGTTCTTGCAGGGTAATATAATGTTGATTAGCTAATATTTCAGTAGGAGCGATCATCGCGCACTGATAACCATTGTCTATTGCGATGAGCATGGTAAGCAATGCAACCATCGTTTTACCGCTTCCCACATCACCCTGGAGTAACCTGTTCATTTGCTCTCCTTTTCCCAGGTCGCGTCTTAACTCCTTCATGACGCGCTTTTGCGCCCCGGTTAGCTCAAAGGGCAAATGGTTCTGATAGAAATTATTGAAGTTTTCTCCTACTCGTTCAAAAACAAATCCTTTGTATTTTTCCTGCCTGCTGAGCTTACTCCTCAATATTTGCATTTGAACGAAAAACAGCTCTTCAAACTTGAGCCTGTAACGCGCTATTTGCAAGCTCCGTGAGTCGGTTGGCTGATGGACAATATGATAAGCTTTTGTTTTGTCGATTAGCTTGTAATGCTCCATCAACTCATTGCTCATGGTTTCTTCAAACTTGATTTCACCTGAATCGAGTACTGTTTTGATCAATTTAGCCAACCCTTTGGAGTGAAGTCCAACACCGGTTAGCTTCTCTGTTGTGGAATAAACTGGCTCTAAACCGGGTTTATTCTTCGCGTTGGCTTTTGAAAGAGGCTCCAGTTCAGGGTGAGCAAAGTTGATTTTACCTTTGAAAGTTGAAGGCTTTCCAAAAAGAACATAATCTACTCCTTCTTTCAGACCCTTTTTCACCCACTGCACTCCTTTGAACCAAACGAGTTCCACGGTGCCTGTTTCATCTACAAGTTTAGCAGAAAGCCTCCTTTGCCTTGGCTTTCCAAATTCCTGAATATGCCTGAGTTTTCCGATTATTTGGACATTGGGCATATCGGGATGGAGCTGGTTTACTTTGTGGAATTGACTCCTGTCGTTGTAACGAAATGGGAATAGGTTTAGCAGATCTTCGCATTTCAAAACTCCCAGCTCGCTCTGCAGCTTCTCACCTCGCTGCGGACCTACACCTTTCACATATTCGATGGGAGTCGATAGATTCATGATTGACGAAGATAAAGTGAATTGAAAAAAATTATCACAAAAAAAGCCCTCCTTTTTTGGAGAGCTTTCTTCTATATCTGTTCAAAATGCAATTTAAGCAAGCATCGTAACCGGATTCTCGAGCATTGACTTAAATGTGTTGAGGAACTCAGCCCCTTTAACACCATCAACTACTCTGTGATCACATGACAATGTTACTTTCATGCGATTACCGGGCACTACCTGGCCATCTTTTACAACTGGCTTTTCTACAATACCTCCAACTGCTAAAATACAAGAGTCTGGCGGATTAATAATTGCCGTAAACTCTTCTATTCCAAACATACCGAGATTTGATATCGTAAACGTATTTCCTTCCCAATCTTCAGGTTGAAGTTTTTTGTCTTTTGCTTTTTGAGCGTATTCCTTAACCTCAGAAGAAATTTGAGAAAGTGTTTTACCATTAGCATGGCGAACAACCGGTACGAGCAGTCCTTCTTCAACTGCAACAGCAACGCCCATGTGAACGTGCTCATTGAATCGAATTTTATCTCCTCTCCACGATGCATTCACATAAGGATGTTTCGTCAATGCGATAGATGCAGCCTTAATAACAAAGTCATTAAATGAAACTTTAGTTTCAGTTTGCGCATTTACCGCTTTTCTCGCATCCATTACATTGTCCATGTCAATCTCAACAGTGAGATAGAAATGTGGAGCTGAGAATTTACTTTCAGAAAGACGTTTTGCAATCGTCTTGCGCATTTGAGAAACATTCTGTTCGCTATAACTTTCCTGACCGATTGCGGCTGGTTGAGCTGTTGCTGATGGCTTGTAGTTATCGATATCGCGTTTCACGATTCTACCGCCATCGCCAGATCCTTCAACATTCTCCAGGTCAATTCCTTTATCTTCAGCGAGCTTTTTCGCTAGAGGTGAAGCTTTGATTCTGCCTGATGAAGTGCGAGGAGTTTCTCTTTTAGCCGGCTCTTCTTTTTGAGCTGTTGGCTTTGGCTCAGCCTTCTTAGTTTCCTCTTTAGGCTCTTCTTTTTCAGACCCTTTATCTTCTTTCTTCTCTTCTTTATCGTCACTGTCAGAACCGGAATCAGCTTGTTTCTTCTTCTCTTCCTCGAGAATATCTGAAACATCTTCACCCTCTTCACCGAGAATGGCTAATATTGAATCTACCGGAGCAGAATCTCCTTTTTCCACACCGATGTGCAGAAGAGTTCCTTCCTGGAAAGACTCAAACTCCATTGTGGCTTTATCGGTTTCAATTTCAGCGAGTAAATCACCTGATTCTACCTGATCGCCAACACTTTTGTGCCATTCCGCAACAACACCTTCTTCCATGGTGTCGCTCAACTTGGGCATACGTACAACTTCAGCCATATGCTAAATTTTTTCTGTATTAATATTTATTGTCTCTGATGTAAGGATAATCCTCCTGCATGTAAACATCCTCATAAAGCTCTTCTGGCTTTGGTGCAGGCGATTCTTCAGCAAATTTAACTGCCTCGTTCACAGTTTCTTTTACTTTATCCTGTATTTCTTTGATTTGCTTTTCTGTAGCGTATTTTTTCTTCTCAATAATATCGAGAACAACACTTACAGGGTCTTTACTCTTGTACTCTTCAACCTCTTCCTTGCTGCGGTACTTTGCCGGATCTGACATTGAGTGACCTTTGTAACGATAAGTCCTGATTTCAAGAAGGTAAGGCCCTTTTCCTGAACGTGCATGCTCTGCTGCTTTTTCAATTGCATTGTGCACTTCCTCCACGCTCATTCCATCTACTGCCAATGCAGGCATGTCGTAAGACTCGCCTAATTCAGACAGGTCGGTAACGTTTGATGTACGCTCAACTGAAGTTCCCATTGCGTAGTTGTTGTTTTCGATGAGGAAAACGACTGGTAACTCCCAAAGCATTGCCATGTTAAACGTCTCATGAAGAGCTCCCTGTCTAACGGCTCCATCACCCATTGAGCAAATGGTTACGTTATCAGTTTCGTTGTACTTTTCAGCAAATGCAATACCGGCTCCTAATGGAATTTGGGCTCCGACTATACCGTGCCCTCCCATTAGGTTTTTCTCTTTGCTGAACATGTGCATAGAGCCACCTTTTCCCTTGACGAGACCGGTCGTTTTACCGTAAAGCTCTGCCATCATGTATTTTGGATGGATTCCCATTGCGATGGGGTGTGCGTGATCACGATAAGCTGTAATGTGCTTATCCCCTTCTTTAGTAGCGGATACTGCTCCTGCTACAACGGCTTCTTGTCCTATATATAAGTGACAGAATCCTCCAAATTTCTGCTGAACGTATAGTTGTCCTGCTTTTTCTTCAGTCTTCCGCATGAGCAGCATGTCTTCATACCATTTCAAGTACTGCTCTTTGGAGAATTTTGATTTCTTTTTTGTCGCCATATTTATTCACTTTGAGGAGTGGCAAATTTAGTTGCAGAATTCCCAATTGCCAAATAAACATTCACTTTGGTTAGATGTTGAGACTTTACTGAATTTTAGTTGTGAAAATCGAAAGAAAATATAAGTGGTAGAAGATCGGTAGCTGAATTGAACCTGAACACCTTACCCGTTTCCCCGTAGAGCAAAAGTTCAAAAGGCTGCCCAAATTTATTCGTGTACTCTGCCATTACCTGGCGGCAATCTCCGCACGGTGAAACGGGTTCATCGAGTTCTTCTGACGGACTTTTTGCTGAAATGGCCAGTTTCACAAATGGATCATTTGGGTTTTGGGCTGCTGCTGAAAACATGGCTACTCGCTCAGCACACAATCCTGAAGGAAATGCTTTATTTTCCTGATTGGCTCCGTTTACAACTTTTCCAGACTCTAGCTTTATCGCTGCTCCAACTTTAAAGTTACTGTAAGGAGAATGACTGGCTTTTGTGTTCTGAATAGCCTGTTCGATCAAACTACGGTCTTCATTAGATAGTTCTTCAACACTATCAAAAACTTCAAATTCGCAGTTTATTGATTGCTTGTTTTTTGCCATTATTGGTTGATGGGTGCAGGTTCGCCTGAATCACTACCTCCATTGTTATTAAAGTTGAAGGTCAACGAAAAGCGTAGTGTATTTTGCAATGGAGAGTTTGTAATTGTTCTTTGATCGCCAACGTAAAATGGAACGAGGTAACTCATGTCAATACCAATTGCATTGTATTTAAGGCCTAAACCAAAAGTCATGAATTTACGATTTCCCTTTAGTTCGTGCTCGGTGAAATACCCAAGTCGAGCTGCAAAAAGCTTGTTGTACCAGTACTCTGCTCCAACTCCTAAGTATATTTCACGGAGCTCTTCTCTCAAAACACTCCCGTCTTCTACTTCGGCTTTGCCATCAGGGCCTGTTACATAATCTCCGTTTGAATCAGTGAATGGATTTCCCGGTGCATCGTAGAATGAAGTAAACATAGCGTTTGCAACACTTCGATCCTGAGACATGCCTGCTATCACTTCTCCATTGTCAAAAATTGGTGGAGATGGCACTAATAATTTATTTACGTCAAAGTTCACTGAAATATCATTGTAATCGTCAAGGTGCAGTGTCATGCGCGAGCCCAACCTCAGGTTTGTGGGCAAAAAGTCCTGCTCATCGAGGTTTGAGTACGAAATCTTGTTTCCGATATTTGAAATCACAGCTCCAAATGCGAGTGTCGCATCTGTTCCGTTTAGATTGAGGTCATCGTTTTCGTAATAAACACTAACATCGGTTGCTGCTGCTAGTCCTGCTTTTGTTTGTGCCGACTGAACATCAGTTCCTCCTGTGAGATTTGAATAGATAAATTTAAGGTTGATCCCTCCTGTTAATCGGTCAGAAAGTACGCGTGAGTATCCTGCTCCTACTGACCATTCATTAGGCCTGAATTGCTGTATATCATTTCCGAATTCATCTGTGAATTGAATATCTCCAAGTGTAAAGTAACGAAATGAAACACCGATGGCGTTCATATCATCTATCTTGTAAAACCCGGTAAGATGCGAGAGGCTGATATCTGACACGAGATTCCTCAACCAGGGTGTGTAGGAAACGGCCATTCCAAAATCTTCTTCATTTTTCACCATCTTGGCCGGATTCCAGTACATGGAATAAACATCAGCGCTGGTTGCCGCTCCTGCATCACCGAGTGCTCCATGTCTCGAGTCTGGCGCTATTGTCATAAACGGTACGGCAGTTGTAATGGAGTTCACCTGTTCGGCTCCGGTAACGGTACCTACTGACTGCTGGTTCTGACCGTAATTGATTTGGCTAACTGCCAATGCGCCTATCAAAGCAACTGTTCCTCTTGCGATTAACTTCATTCTATCCAAAATTGAAATGGCAAATATAATGATAAGGTTGAGTTCTTATTTTATTCTAATTTAAAAGTACTAATTTCTCGAATTTGTTCACAGTTTTTCCGGTGGGAGCGGTAACTTTTACTTTGTAAATATAAACTCCCTTCCCGATTTCATCGCCAAACTCATCGCGACCATCCCAGTATATGGGTCCGGCACGGTAGCTGTTAGACGCAAATATAGCATCTAAGGTTTTAACGAGTTTCCCACTCACTGTAAAAACCTGTATGCGAACATCCAATTCCTGTCCGGGTGCATTGTGATCAAAGTAAAAAGCTGTGTTTGTGGTAAATGGATTTGGGTAATTCAAAATGTGATCAATTGCTAGTTCGCTGTTATCAGCTACAATAAACTCAGTAAATGCCTTTCCTGAATTGTTGTAAACATCCCAAACCTTAAGGCTCAACGTGTGCTTTCCTTCTTCCAGCTTATCAAAAGGATATGTTATTGTTCCGCTTTGGTAAGAATCGAGATCAGACTCGTAATAATCATTGAGTACAATTGCATTGGCAGTGTTTTCATCCAGTATTGCGGTAATATCGTGGCCAATACCATTTCCCACTGTGTTGATTCCATTTTCATCAAAAACTTTAGCGAATAAATTTGGGTTTTGATCAGTCATTCCGCCAACGACAAAACTTTCATCGTTCATCCATAAATTCACCTCTGGTCCTTTTTGGTCAGATCCGGCATTTTCAGATCTACCGCCAATAACCATTTTTTCATAGGCTCCGTTAGCGTCAATAGTGCCATCATCTGCATAGTAGCTTATTTTTGACTTGCCAAAATCAAAGATGATATCTTTAGGTACCACAAATGTGAATGAAAACTCACCATTTTTCACGGTAGATTTACCTTTAAATATAATACTCTCTTGTGAGTTGTATTTGAAGACTCCTTCATCATCGTTATCGAGTGTGGAAACTTCTTGTGGTTGATCATAAACGGTAACCTGCACGGTTCCGTTAAAATCTTCAACTTTTGCTCCGTACTCATCTGCAATCATGCCATCAACAGTTACTTTTTCAAGTGCCTTGATTGTATCGGGTGCATTTGTGGTCATTACATTGTACTGTGGGTAGGCTAACCGTATAGCTGGATCTCCCAGCAAAGCGAAATTCCTGTAATTGACTCCGTTGCTGTTATTGATAAAACTCACATCTTTTGAAAGCATAAGGAGTTCTCCAAGAGTAGGCACTTCACCGTCAACAGCCTCAAAGGCGTAATCGGTAAATGTTTGAGATAATTCATAATTTGGAGAGGAGTAAACGAGCCTTGTTGTGGTCATTAGGCCAATGCCTCCTCCATCTGGATTGAGCAATACAAATTCTCCTGCACTGGTTCTTTCTGGATCATCGTACCTACTGAACTCACAGGTTGCTGTGAGGAATAACGGCATGTAATCTCTATTAGTCCAGTTATTGACATCATTGACATTTAACACTCGTTCATGAGCCCAGCCGGTTTCCCCACCGTGCCCAACATAACACATAAAAAGTGTTCCTCTTTTCATCGCGTTATTGATTTCTTCGTTGACATCGGGGTAGCTTTGGCCACCAGCTGTTGCTACTTGTTTGTAGGCATCAAACAATATTTTATTGACGTTGTAATCCGGATAATTAGTATCGATCTTTCTAGCTAAATTATTTGCCTGACGCATGTGGATATTGCGATCTTCATCATCACCTATGAAAGTAACTGAGTTTCTCCAGCTATCAAAAGTGGTGGGGGTGTTGTGATAACGAATTATCTTGTTGACTACTCCTCTTGCTTGTGCGTTACTGCTAACCGGCAACCTACCTATACCAATATCTAATGAACTAACGAGCTCATCACTTTCTCCATCATCGAGAAATCCAAAGTAGTCATCACTTATAAATGAAGCGGTTGGCCTCATCGAGTTTAAACTCTGATAGGCAGGCACAAAGTTTGTGTTCCCTGAAATTCGTGACTTATAATCATAGCTGGCATCACCAAAGAGTAAAAGATATTGTGGCATTTCCTCTTCATTGAGTCCGGCTCTGTCATAAAACATTTTCACAAAATCTCTAATTGCGGTAAGATCCTGAGCTCCTGAAGAATACTCATTGTAAATTTGATTGGTGGTAACCACATGAACAGATAAATTGCTGTAATCACGGTGGAAATCAGCTAATCGCTCAGCCTCACTGAGGAATTTAGGGTGACTTACAATCAAATAGTCGGCAGCAGACAAACCGTGTAAATTTTGGTTTTTGACTTTCCCTGAATATGAAGGTGTCAAAAGGTTGTTTTGATTGAAGGCTACAAATTCTTCGAGCTTGTTGCTGGCAGACTTAAAGCTAATTTGGTTCTGACCATTACTGATTGATGGCTTTTCAGGCTCAATTGGATTTGTGACATCCCATATCTCAACACCGTTGAGCTCTCCACTTAACTGATACTCAACAATATTACTGGTATCACTCTCACTATTTCTAAAAACGAGTTGGTCAGAGCCTAACTCGAGCCTGCGTTTTCCTATTAGCTCAATGTAATCGAGCCAGCCATTATCGACTGAATTGGCATTATTATACCTTACATTAATGGCAAGGTTTGGTGAAGATGCTGTGAAGGTGTTTTCATTGTCTCCGTATCGGGCAAATTGATTGGCGTAACCGGCTACTACTCCATTAGAAAATGAAATTCCTAAAACCGGGTTGCTGTTGTAGCTAAAGGTGAATGAACTGCTGCGTCCAATCGCTCTGCTGGCTACCGCTGCTCTTATTGTAACCGGTTCTGAAGTGATGATATTGGGCATCGTAAAGGGGATGGTGTAGTTGCGCTTGACACTGAATTGCTCACCAAACCATCGCCTACCTGATTTTATTAGATTGCGCTGATTGATTTCGTGGAGTTGATGATCATCGAATTGGTTTACTACAACATCAGCTGATCCTGAAATTTGGCTCTGATTGCTAACCCTTTTGGGTTGGCCAATTTGGTAATCAGTTGTGATGAAATAATAGGTGGTATCTGCGTAAATATTGGTTTCATGACGGTAAGTACCATTGTTATAGGTCCACTGATTTTGGCTCTGACCATAAAACATGAAATAATCTGCCTGATCGAATTGGCCATTATTATTTACATCGACAATTTGAATGTTGTTTTCCGTGAGGTCATCTAATCGTGGTTCGCTGTTCAGCATAGGTAGCATCCCACCTCCGTTACCAAATAACCTGATAGAATTTGTTGGGAGACCAACAACGTCAATTCCCATGTTAGCCATCATGTTGTAGCTAACTTTGTGGACTCCGTTCTCTGTTATACCTATTTTATACCAGTTTCCTGAACGAAGTACAGAGCTTACCTTATATGATCTGGAAGCGCTCTTCCTGGTTGTTTGCCCTTTTTGAAAATCAAACTCAAGTTTAAAGGATGTCAGTTTCTCAAGCCTGTTTGAAGTGGGGTTTCTCCTCAATGGTACAAATGCGAGTTTTGCGAAATTTATTTTCCTTGACACTGAGATATAAGAATTGAGCTCGAGTGAAGAGGGTATTTTTAATTCGTTTTGTTCAATTACTGCTTGTTCTTCCTGGGAAAGCGGCTCCCATGATTGTTCAGATAATATAGCATTTACATCTTTTACATTTTGTTGAGCTTTTTCAGAATAGGAATAAACCGGTAATAGGTTTTGATTTTGATCGTAAACAGCGCCATCAAAGGATATATAAGACTTTTCATCACCGTTGAAATCACGAAAAGTTTGAACTCCTGTCCAATTAATTTTGTGAATATTACGAACGTGCTTACCTTTAGACCGTTTAAAATCTAAACTGCTTTGAGAATGAAGGTTTAACCCGATTAAAAGCAGAAAGATGATGAGTAAGAATAAATTGTTTGTATTAAAAGAAAACTTCATTCGTTATAGTTTGTGTAATTTCCACAATTGTTATTGAATTTTACACCACAACGTTAACAATTTCCTTTTATTATAATATTGCAAATTGTTTCAACAGACTGTAATCAGCCCAAATAATAATGGAGTTTTAATAAATTAATTCGTATAATTGCGATTGATGATCGAATAAACATGTTCAAAAGCCTTGGAAATAAGCTAACTGGTACGCTATTGGTCTCGGGACTATTAATCGCTTTGAGCGGGAACGCCCAGGATCCTCAGTTTACTCAATTTTACGCAAACCCTCTTTATTTGAATCCTGCGTTTGCCGGATCTAAAGAGTGTCCGCGCGTACACTTGAATTACAGAAATCAATGGCCCGCAATACAGGGTCAATTTGTCACTTACAGTGCTTCCTATGATCAGCACATAGATGCGATTTCTGGTGGTTTAGGCGGTCTCGTAGTTGCCGATCAGGCAGGTAACGGTACGCTTCAAACTATCAATGCATCGGCAATGTATTCTTATACATTACCTGTGAGTGAAAATTTCAGCATAAAAGCCGGATTTCAGGCAACGTACTTCCAGAAGTCTATCAACTGGGATGATCTCAAATTTGGTGATATGATCGATCCTCGATACGGATTTATCTATCAAACGAATGAAACTCCGGGTACTAACCAGGTAAATGGTGCTGACTTCAGTGCAGGTTTTCTCGGATATTCAAAATACGTTTTTGCTGGTGTATCAGTACATCACCTGACAGAGCCCAGTGAATCTTTCTTTGAAAACGACAATGCTAAACTTTACCGTAAATTTACAGTTCACGCAGGTGGTAATATTCCTTTAGAAGAAGGCTATGATAATCCTGCTACTATTTCGCCAAACATTCTCTATCAACAACAAGGTAGCGCACAGCAATTGATGTTTGGTCTTTACGGTAAAAAAGGTCCTCTCGTGGCAGGATTGTGGTACAGAAATAAAGATGCTTTTATCGCTCTTGTTGGTGTGCAGGTTGAAAAGTTTAAGTTTGGTTACAGCTATGACCTCACTACTTCAAGACTCACAAACGAGCCGGGCGGATCACACGAAATATCAATGGCAATTCAATTCAATTGCCCTCCTGAAAAAAGAAAATTCAGACCGCTGAAATGTCCTGAATTTTAAATTGAACAAATAATATTATTTTTACGCTTTCGTTGAATCATAAACTCAACAGCATGAAGAACGCATTAGGAATCTTTATCATTACAGCTCTTTTAGCTGTTTCCTGTAGCTATGAAAAGTCATCGATCACGGGTTGGAACTACAATGACCCTAAAAACGGTGATTTTCAAAAGCTCCCTTATGTAGAACAGGAAACTGGTCCTAACCTCGTACTTATTGAAGGAGGTACTTTTACAATGGGCCGCGTTACTGATGACGTAATGGGTAACTGGGACAATGTTCCAAGAAGAGTAACTGTTTCTTCTTTCTATATGGATGAAACTGAAATATCCAACTTACACTGGTTAGAATATCTTTACTGGGTAAAACGTGTTTACGGTATGGATTACCCCGCAGTTTACGATGCTGCTCTACCAGATACTTTAGTTTGGAGACGTAAGCTAGCTTACAATGAGCCTTATGTTGATTACTACTTGAGACATCCGGCTTACAGAGACTACCCTGTTGTTGGTGTCAGCTGGAAACAGGCAAGTGAATTTTGTCTTTGGAGAACAGATCGTGTTAACGAACAAATATTAATTCGGGAAGGTCTTTACAATCACAATCCTAATCAGATCGCTGACGATAACTTCAACACTGATGCTTACCTAAATGGTCAGTATGAAGGTAGTAAACGTAAAGATGGTATTCCATGGGAAGGACCAAACAGCCCAGGTTACAGACGTGTAAAAATGGAAGATGGTATTCTACTTCCTGATTATCGTTTGCCTACTGAAGCTGAGTGGGAATTTGCTGCTTATGGATTAATCGGCAATACACTTGGGGAAAACATTGTAGAAGAACGTCAATGGCCATGGAATGGTCACGCTGTTCGTAACCCTCAGCCTGAGTATATGGGTGAAATGCTCGCTAACTTCATGAGAGGTAGAGGAGATAACATGGGTGTAGCTGGAAGTCTCAATGATAATGCAGATATCACTGCTCCTATTTATGCTTACTGGCCAAATGATTACGGACTGTACAATATGGCTGGTAATGTTTCAGAGTGGGTAATGGATGTGTATCGACCCCTATCTCACGATGATGTAAATGAATTCCGTCCATTCCGCGGTAACGTATACAAGAAAATGAAACGTGATGAAGATGGAATTATCGCTCAAAAAGATAGTTTAGGCCGCATGCAAAAGGTTGAAGTTGAATCTGAAGATGCCGTAGATAGAAGAAATTACAGACGTGCAGATAATATCAACTACGAAGATGGTGACTACCAGTCTCAATTGAATGAAGATGATGCATGGCAAAACTTCAAAGACCAAAAAGGTCAGGGTCATAGTGACGAGGAGACTTACGGTATGTATGAATTTGGTGCTGAAACAGGATCGTTAATCAGTGACCGCTCAAGAGTTTACAAAGGTGGCTCATGGAGAGACCGCGCTTATTGGATGCATCCCGGAACCAGAAGATTCCTCGATGAAGAATATTCAACAGCATACATTGGCTTTAGATGTGCAATGGATCGCATGGGTAGTCCAGAAGGTCTGGGTGGTGCATACTAAACAATGTTTTCAATAAATTTTAACCCCTGTACATTATCGTTCAGGGGTTTTTTTATGGATGAAAAATGGAAATAAAAGAATTACATAAACTTTTCCTGGCTTCTAATGGAGTATGTACTGATACTCGGAAAATCGAACAGAAGTCAATCTTCTTTGCTCTAAAAGGAGAAAACTTCAATGGAAACAAATTCGCTTCTGATGCGCTGAAAAAAGGTTGCTCTTATGCTGTAGTCGATGAAAAAAGAGCAATTGAAAATGCGAATAACGGTCAGAGCCAAATCATTCTTGTCGATGATGTACTCCAAACTCTACAGAAACTAGCAAAATTCCATCGCAATTTCCTGGGATCAAAAGTAATTGGGCTGACAGGCTCTAATGGTAAAACAACTACAAAGGAACTTTTACAAGCTGTACTCCGCAAGAAATTTAAAACCTACGCTACTCCCGGAAACTTCAACAATCATATTGGGTTACCCTTGACTATTCTTCAAACTCCGCACGATACAGAATACCTAATACTGGAAATGGGGGATAATCAACCGCGTGATATACAGGAGTTGTGTGAAATATCAGATCCTAACTGCGGTATCATTACAAACATCGGGAAAGATCACATTGAAGGTTTTGGTAGCATGGAAGGCAATGTGAAATCTAAAAAAGAGCTTTTTGACTACCTTTCTGAAAGAGGGAGAACTTGTTTTTACAATGGAGTAAACGAGTATAGCAATCAATTAATTAGTGGAATACCCAATACTATCGACTTTAGTTCAAAAAACTCGCTGTCGATTGAAAAGCAAAACCCTTTTATCGTCTATCGTTCTGAAAATGACAATACCTACCAGACTAATTTAATTGGGGCTTACAATATCGACAACATCAACTGTGCTTACATAATTGGAAAGTTCTTTGATGTTCTTGATGAAAAAATACATGAAGCTATTACCACTTATACACCATCAAACAATCGTTCTCAATTTATAGAAACAAAAGACGGAAACCAGATTTTCCTTGATGCTTACAATGCCAATCCAACGAGCGTTGAAAAAGCACTTAAGAGTTTCAGCGAAATGGGATCTGACCATGAAAAATGGGTTTTCCTGGGAGATATGTTAGAACTGGGTTCAATTAGTAAAACAGAACACAGGAATACATTATCTCTATTAGAAAAACTGAATTTTAAAAATGTTGTGCTTGTAGGAAAAGCTTTTTACGAATTCAAAGACGAGTTCCCATTTTCGTTTTTCGACAAAAAAGAAAAGGCTATTGAGTTTGCCCAAAATCAAAAACTGAAGAATGCATTAATCCTGTTAAAAGGCTCCCGCGGACTAAAAATGGAAGAATTCACTGATGTAATCCCTTAACACAGCGTTGATTTGTCTTCATAAAAAACAGATCCCTCTCCTCAGCCTTGACCTCAAACTTGATCTCCCTTCTCGTTTTGAGCCACGCTAAAAACATATTTCCTTATTTCGTTCTTGAACTTGCGAAAGGACACATCTCCTCTCCCCTCACTCCCACTCTCAACCTCGACATCAACCCTCAAGCGAATCCCAAACTTTCCAGTCAACCAAAACGACAATACGTAGCTCCCGTCTCATCAGTCAGCGATACGTAGCGGATGTGCGTAGTCGCGTTTCGAAGCGGAATCCATTCCTAACCTCGGCAATTAGACAGCTAACACCAACAATTGCTAATTACCAAACCAACACAGCTAATTGAGCAAGAAACAAAGCGCGAAGCACACAATCCGACTACGGTTTTCGCAGCGAACGCGGAGAAAAATCGCATCTGATGAGACTTGATTTTTTCTATCTTTTTAATCAAGAAAAAAGATTTTAAAGTCTCGTTTTGAGCAAAGCGAAAAAATATTTCCCTATTTCGTTCTAGAGCAAAGCGAAAGAACATATCTCATATCCTCTGATTCTCACTCATCACTCATAATCCATCACTCATCATTCATAACTTCCTATCTATCTAACTTCTAACCCCAACTTTCCAACTTCAAACCAATTAACAATTTGAGCACCCAACAACCCCAAAGTAAAATTTGAACGCACTTCACCTCGACCTCGGCCTTAACTCTTAGTGAATCTTAGCCTTTGGCCCCAGCCAAAGCTTAGATGAACTTAGACCCTCGTGACGCGAGGAACGGGACTCAACCTAACTCCTAAACCAAAAAAAAACCCTCAGCTTTCACTGAAGGGCTTTACAAAATCTATAAAACTCTATTTTATTCAGCCAACAACCCTCGACTAATAACAACTTTCTGAATTTCAGAAGTTCCTTCATAGATCTGAGTAATCTTGGCATCACGCATGAGGCGCTCAACATGATACTCTTTAACGAAGCCATAACCACCGTGAATCTGAACAGCTTCAGTAGTCGCATCCATCGCTGTTTTTGAAGCGTACAGTTTCGCCATAGCACTAGCGTGACCAATTGGCTTACCTTCATCTTTCAATGAAGCAGCTTTGAGGCATAATAAACGTGAAGCCTCAATTTCAGTTGCCATATCAGCAAGCTTGAATGAAATAGCCTGGTGTTTGTGAATTTCTTTTCCAAATGCTTTGCGTTCTTTAGAATAAGCTGTTGCCAGTTCAAGAGCTCCGGCTGCAATACCAAGTGCTTGAGCTGCAATACCTATTCTACCACCTTCAAGTGTTTTCATCGCAAATTTGAATCCGAATCCATCTTCACCTATTCTGTTTTCTTTTGGAACCTTTACATCATTGAAGATCAAAGTGTGAGTATCGCTACTGCGAATTCCCATTTTATTCTCCTTTGCTCCAACAACGAAACCATCCATATCGCGCTCAACGATAAATGCATTGATTCCTTTATGTCCCTTTTCAACATCAGTTTGAGCGATTACGAGGTAAATGCTCGCACTTCCACCATTTGTAATCCAGTTTTTTGTACCATTTAGTACGTAGTGATCACCTTCATCTATAGCGGTTGTACGCTGTGATGTTGCGTCAGATCCTGCTTCCGGTTCTGAAAGGCAAAAAGCTCCAATTTTCTCACCTTTAGCGAGCGGAACTAAATATTTTTGCTTTTGCTCCTCAGTTCCAAACTTCTCAAGTCCCCAGCAAACCAATGAATTGTTTACTGACATACATACCGATACAGAAGAATCAATTTTACTGATCTCCTCCATTGCCAACACATAGGAAACAGTATCCATTCCACTTCCTCCGTACTTTGGGTCTGTCATCATTCCCATGAAACCCAATTCTGCCAGCTGCTTGATTTCCTCTTTCGCAAATTCCTGTTTTTCATCACGCTCGATAGCGCCCGGTTTCAGTACATTTTGCGCAAAATCACGCGCAGCTGCTTTCACTGCCTGTTGTTCTTCTGTTAATTGAAAATCCATTTTCTTAAAATTTCGTCATTTTATGGGTTCGCGAATATAGTTTATCTGCCTTAATTTCGCTAACTTAACACCGTTATGATGAAAAACAATAAAACTGAACTTAATGTTTTGGGAGTGATGTCAGGAACATCTCTCGATGGACTGGACTTGGCTTTAAGCCGATTCAATGGATCTGATCACGAAGTACTTTTTACAAAATTCATCCCTTATTCTAAACAGCAGCAAAGTTGGCTAAAAAGTCTCTATGACGCTAAGGGTGACCGCTTACAACACGCACATTTAGAGTACGGTAAGTTTTTGGGAGAAACGGTGAAAAAGCTCATCAGGGAGGAAAAACTAGCGGTGGATTTAATCGCATCACACGGACACACAGTTTTTCATGAACCACGAAAAGGGTTTACTTTTCAATTAGGTCATGGACAAGCCATAGCTCAGGAGGCTTCGGTCAGAACCGTGGCCGACTTTCGTACTCAAGACGTACTTCTTGGAGGAGAAGGAGCTCCGCTCGTGCCCATTGGAGACGAACTGCTCTACAATCAATACGATGCTTGCTTAAACATGGGCGGAATTTCGAATATTTCGTTCAATGACGGTAAAAAAAGAAGAGCTTTCGATATTTCACCCTGCAATTATCTCATCAACCGTTTTGCCAGAGAATTGGGACAAGATTATGATGAAAACGGAGATATCGCTAGAAACAATGAGCCAATATCGGATCTGACCGAAAGATTAAATTCACTCGAGATTTACAGCGACAAATCCAATCCTTCGTGGAGTACAGAGCTGATTATGAGAGCAATTGAACCGCTTTTAATGCCTTTCATGACCCAGGAGGAAAAACTCATCTCTACATTCACACACCATGCAGCTCAAAAAATTGCTGAAACACTCAACTCCATTAAAAAGAACGGAGAAGTTTTACTCACTGGTGGCGGGACTTACAACAAATACCTCATCGAATTAATCAAAGAACAAACCGATTGGAAACTTGTAATCCCGGATAAAGAACTCATCGATTTCAAAGAAGCAATTGTTTTTGGCTTAATGGGTTACTTACGAGTAAAAAATGAGATAAATGTCTTTGCATCAGCAACCGGAGCTCAAAAAGACCACATTACAGGAGTTGTTTACGATGAAGCATAAGAGCTAGCTTTGAGCTGTTTGCTTAAACGCTAATCTTACTAGTATTTATGTAAACCATTAAGAAAATAAACTTCATTAAGATGCAGGTCAAGTTTTGAGGCCTCGGGAACTAAAAAGTAGAATTTCAAAAAAGGACTAAGGTCAAGGTTAAGGTCGAGTATAGATCGCGGTAAACTCATATTTAGGGTTAATAACCAAAGTATTCATAAAAACCTGACCCAAAAAATTCCATAAATTTCATTAAAACCCTCTCGACCTTGACCTCGGCCTCGACCTCCACCCCCCAAACCACCCAACACCAAACTCCCCAACCTCCCAAACGTGAGCGACAGCGAACACGCTGCGACCTCCGCGTTTTTCAGCAGAGCTAACATAAAAAAACCTTTGCGCTCGCTGCGATACAAACACCCAAACCTCCCAACAACCAAGCCCTTAAAATACTAAAAACACTATTAGAACTTCCCTCAACCTTAACCTTACACCTCAGCCTTGACCTCAACCTCCTAACTCATCATTCATAACTCATCATTCATAACTTCCTCACTCTCGACCTCAACCCAAACATTAAACTTTAAACCATTAAACTCAAACAATAAACCCTAATTATTACATTTGCCAGCGAATTTGAAAGATTAACATCATTATAAATTTCTTGAAATGAAGGAACTACTCGACAAGTTCGAAAACAAAGATCCCGAAATCGTATTTGAATGGTCAGATCCTGAAACAGATGCAAAAGGCTGGGTTGTGATTAACTCACTTCGCGGTGGAGCTGCAGGTGGCGGCACACGCATGAGAAAAGGGCTCGATAAAAGAGAAGTTGAATCACTTGCCAAAACAATGGAAGTGAAATTTACCGTTTCTGGTCCGCCAATTGGTGGTGCCAAATCAGGTATCAATTTTGATCCAAACGACCCCCGTAAAGAAGGCGTTTTGAGAAGATGGTACAAAGCTGTTCGTCCATTACTCAAAAACTACTACGGTACCGGAGGAGATCTCAATGTTGACGAAATTCACGAAGTAATTCCAATGACCGAGGATGAGGGAATATGGCATCCTCAAGAAGGTGTTTTCATGGGACACTATCAGCCTAATGAAGCACAGAAAATCAAAAAAATAAGCCAGTTACGTAACGGTGTTATCAAAGTAATTGAAGATCCAAGATTCAGTCCTGATGTTGATCGCAAATTTGTTGTAGCTGATATGATCACCGGATACGGAGTTGCAGAATCTGTTCGTCATTACTACAGTACTTACCACAGTACTGATCTCAAAGACAAAAAAGTAATCGTTCAGGGATGGGGTAATGTTGGAGCTGCCGGAGCATACTACCTCGCTAAAGAAGGTGCTAAAATCGTTGGTATCATTGACCGTGTAGGCGGACTCATAAACGAAGACGGTTTTTCTTTTGAAGAAATTAAAGACCTCTTCCTCAAAAAGGACGGTAACAAACTCGTTGCCGATAACATGATGAGCTTTGACGAGGTAAACGAAAAGATTTGGTCTGTACCGGCTGATATTTTCATCCCTTGCGCAGCATCCAGACTCATAACTCGCAATCAAATCGATCAAATGATCGAAAACGGAATGGAAGTTATCTCTTCTGGAGCAAATGTCCCCTTTGCTGATTCTGAAATATTTTTTGGTCCGATCGCAGATTACACAGATAACCAAATTAGCGTAATTCCAGACTTCATATCAAACTGCGGAATGGCACGTGTATTTGGCTATTTAATGCAAGATGATGTTGCGATGACTGACGAGGCTATTTTCAGCGATACTTCCGTAACGATTGAAAAAGCGATTAAAGCTGCTCATGCAGATAGTAGCGACACAAAAAATATCGCAAAAACAGCATTTGAAATTGCGCTTAAAAAGTTAGTTTAGCGCCAAAATAAAATTTGCCCCCGGTAAGGAGCACACTTGTTAACACTCAATTTTCTTTGCCATGTATTTATTAATGGTTGTCATTTTTGTTTTTGGGTACCTTGGAATCGCCCTTGAACATAACATTAAAGTTGATAAAGCAGCATCTGCGCTTCTAACCGGGGTTCTTACCTGGACAATATTTGTTTTTGGAGCCAGCGATGTACTCAATGTTGATTACTCCTGGTCCATCCCTGAGTTTATAGCAAATTCGGGAGATTACGTAAAAGGACTCAAAAATTACGCCCTCGGACTCTCAGACGCTTCTATAGGAGCTGATGAAAATGTCAAAAGCCTCACCAACCATTTCATCATTCATGAATTAGAGCACCACCTAATCGAGATTTCTGAAATCCTCTTCTTCCTCATAGGTGCCATGACAATCGTTGAAGTTATTGATGTCCACGGTGGTTTCAGCGTGATCACTGACAGAATTAAAACAACAAAGAAGGTAAAGCTCATTTGGATTTTGAGTATCCTTACTTTCTTTTTTTCCGCAGCCCTTGACAACCTCACTACAGCAATTGTGATGGCTGCCCTACTCAAAAAATTAATTGCCGATAAAAAAGATCTTTGGCTTTTTGCCGGTGTCATCATTATTGCTGCCAATGCCGGTGGTGCATGGTCTCCAATTGGTGACGTAACAACCATTATGCTTTGGATTGGTGGTCAAATCACAGCCGGAAATATCATCGCAACGCTTATCTTGCCTTCTCTTGTCACACTTCTCGTACCACTCGGAATTCTTTCCTTTACAATGAAAGGAAATATCACAAGGCCTGATGATAGCAACGGTATTGATAAGGATCTGACCACTAAAAGTGAGCGAAATCTTGTTTTCATCCTGGGTGTTGCCTGCCTGCTCCAGGTTCCAATTTTCAAAACAGTAACACATATGCCTCCGTTTATGGGCGTTTTGCTTGGTTTGGGGATATTATGGCTCGTGACAGAAATCCTTCACAAGAATAAATCGCACAAGGATAAAACACAGCTATCTGTAGTGAATACTTTGAGAAAAATTGACACACCAAGTGTCCTTTTCTTCCTCGGTATTCTGGTTGCTGTAGCCAGTTTACAAAGTGCCGGTCACCTTATTGATCTGGCCGGAATCCTGGAATCGAGTGTTGGAAACCTGTATATTATCAACGTAATAATCGGATTGCTTTCATCAATTGTGGATAACGTTCCACTCGTAGCTGCTGCTATGGGGATGTACGAAATTGGCCCTGAGGTTGCCGGTATATCATACCCTGTTGATCACGTATTTTGGGAATTCCTCGCTTACTGTGCCGGTACAGGCGGAAGCTGCCTCATCATTGGCAGTGCAGCTGGTGTAGCCGTAATGGGAATCCTGAAAATTGATTTCGTGTGGTACCTCCGCAAAATCAGCTTCCTCGCATTAGTTGGCTACCTTGCCGGAGCCGGAGTATTCTATATCCTCGCCCAAACATTGTACACACACTAAAAACTCACCATTTTAACCATATAGCGCCAGCGAATTCGTTGCATGCGCTGCGTTTTTCAGCAGTGCAAACATTCACTTACTCGTTGCGCTCGCTGCGTTACAAACTTCCAAACCACCCAACTCCAAACCCTTATCCAACAGTGAGCGACAGCGAACCCGCTGCGACCTCCGCGTTTTTCAGCAGAGCTGACATCCAAAAAGCACCGCGCTCGCTGCGTTACAACCTTAAATACCTCAAGCATCAAACAAACCAAAACCACCATTAGAACCTTCACTCTCATCGCTACCGCGCGATTGTATCGCGTGTTTTATGATTAACTTTCCAACTCAATAAATTTGACCCCACTTAGCAGCAGAACATTTCGTTTTAATAACAAACTTCCAAATCTTAGTGAATCTTAGCCTTTGGCCCCAGCCAAAGCTTAGATGAACTTAGACCTACTGACGCTACGGTCAGCACTTTCAGCTACTGACGCTATCGGTCAGCACTTTCAGCTACTGACGCTTCGGTCAGCACCTCCGGCTTGACCTCAACCCTATTAAACCAACTAAACAGCTCACTCAACATTCATCACTCATAATCCATCATTCATAATCCCAAAACCACCATTAGAACTTCTCTCGACCTCGACTCTTAGTGAATCTTAGTCCTTGACGCAAGTCAAGACTTAGATGAACTTAGATCCTCGTGACGAAGGAACGGGACTCAACCCTACACATCAATCACAAAAACGCTTTCTGTAAAAAACATTTTATATTTTTGCTTTATAATAAAAACAAACCATGAACCTGTTAATCGAAAAATCAAAAAAGAAACTAACCCAGCTAAACGCCAAATCAAAACGTTACCTGTACAATCAAATCGATTGGTCTCAAAAGCTCATCATCATTAAAGGATATCGAGGTGCAGGAAAAACAACTATGGTTCTGCAAAAACTATCAGAATC
>NZ_JAVLBN010000013.1:0-52191 GCF_031581065.1 Salibacter sp. | reverse complement strand
ATGGCAAGGATGATCTTTATCCTTTTTTTAAGATCATTTTCCGATTCGTTGATAGCCAAAAGAATATCGGTAGGAAAATCTATAGATATCGATTGAGTACTCATGATTATTTGTTTTTATTCAAATTTAATGTTTTTTGTGAAGTTTAATTATTCAGCTTATACCTGTATTTCAAGAATGATGATTGACGTCAATGAGTTTCAGTGGATATTTTAATAAGCAATTTCAAATAAATCATTTCGCATTTGCTTAGGGGAAGAAGGTATTAAAACCAAAAAAAGCCAGTTTCACTGTGAGACTGGCTTTTGATAATCATTGAAATCAATTGGTTAAGCCGGAACTTCTTCTGTTTTTTTAGCTTCTTCTATTTTTCCGTTTTTGATTTGTTCGTATTCTTCTTCGTAGAAGAACTGGTCTTCAAATGCCGGTTTGAGGTCATCTAACCAAACGGCATCTTCATCGTATTCTGCAAAGAATGGTTTGTGAACCCATTTGTGGTTTCTTCCCTGTATGAATCGCAGTCCGAGGACTTTTTTCCCGGCTACTTCTGTTTCGCCAAGGATCTGAACTTTCCCGGGCTCAGCACTCATGCTGGGTCCGCGCACGGTACGGCAAATTCCGCTTACTTTTTCGTACGCTCCTTTGAAGATCTCCCAGGTTCTGACCAATGGAACGGCAAAGTAATCCTGGGCTCCTGTATCGCGAGCGATGAACATGTAGTAAGGAATCATACCCAAATCTACCTGTTTGCGCCACATTTCGGCCCATTCATCGCTTGAATCGTTGATGTTGCGCATGATAGGCGATTGTGTTCTGATTTGGACTCCCACTTCACGTAGTTTTTTCACGGCTTCTTTAACTGCATCGGTTTTGAGTTCGTTGGGGTGGTTGAAGTGTCCCATGAACGCGAGGTGAACTCCGGCATCTTCCACTTTTTTGAACAGATCGAGGAGAGGTTGAGCATCTCTGTCTGTCGTGAAGCGGTAAGGCCAGTATCCGAGAGCTTTTGAACCAATTCTAATCGTTTTGAGATTGGGCAGGTCAGCCTCGATGAGTGGCAGGATGTAGCGCTCGAGACGTTTTGTACTCATGATCATTGGGTCGCCACCGGTAAAGAGTACATCGGTAACCTCAGGGTGTTCTTTGAGGTATTCGATCATGAGGTCTGTTTCTTTCATGGCGAACTTCAATTCGTCAATTCCAACGAATTGTGGCCAGCGAAAACAGAAAGTGCAATAAGCATGGCATGTTTGTCCCTGGTTAGGGAAGAAGAGCATTGTTTCGCGGTATTTGTGCTGAATACCGGTGAGCTTGTAGCCGTTGATCTCCGGAACATTCATTTCCATTTGTCCGGCAGGGTGCGGATTGAGATCCATGCGTATGTCATTCACGAGCTCTTTGAATTCTTTTTTGGGCATTTCACTCTTGAGTGCTTCAGCAACTTTGCTGAAGTGCTCTTCACTCAACATGTCTTTTTGTGGAAAGGTGAGTACGAATATGGGGTCATCGGGAACGTTTTCCCAATCGATAAGTTGGTCGATTACGTAGTTGTTAACTTTAAATGGAAGAACATTTCCCACTACCTCAATGGCAAATCTTTGATCTTCTGTGAGGTATTCCTCTACCTGAGGTACTTTTCTAAAATTGTTTACTCCAAAGGTTCTGTACCTTTCCTGTTTCATAGGCCTCTTTTTATTTGATTGTTTGAAAATTTAAAATCTTGCTAAAGTAGGAGGGAATAGCTGGACTCGCAATGCTGTCACTATTAAACTATCATTAAGTGGTAGATGAAAACAAAATTAATCGTTGTATTTCCAAATTAGGACAAAGAAAATTTCACATGCAGGAAACAAATTCTTGCAACTCTACATTTCAAATCCTATATTTGAAGTGTGTGTTAATAAGTTAATCGTTTTCGTCTCTTCAAGGGGTTGAAGGACGTGGTTAGTAGGTGCAAAGAGGGAAGAAAAACTTCCCTCTTTCTTTTTTTAATGTATTTCTGTCAGATCCAGTCTTTTAAAACTTCGTGATCCAGTTGTGTTCATCTTCGATTTTGCCGCGTTTTACGTCTTCTAAGTAATCGCGCAGTCTCGATGAAAACTCTCTTTTCTCTACATTTGGTAATGTGTAGAGCTGATCTTCAAAGCCTATTTCTTTGATGTGAGCGATTGTAGCTGCTGTTCCAACTCCAAATGCGTCTTGAAGACGACCTTCTTTTGCCGCTTTGATGACTTCATCAACTTTTACCGGAGCTTCTTCAACCGGAACATCCCAGTGTTTAGCCAGTTGGAGAACGCTGTCGCGCGTAACACCGGGCAGAATTGTAGAAGTGAGAGGAGTGGTTCTGAGCTTGCCATCGATGAGGAACATCACATTCATGGTTCCGGCCTCTTCAACGAAAGAGTGAGTTGCCCCATCAGTCCAAATCAATTGATCAAATCCTTCTTTTTTCGCCTGTTGAGCAGGGTAGAGAGAACCGGCATAGTTTCCGGCAGTCTTGGCAGAACCGGTGCCACCTTTAGCAGCTCTCGTGTATTTTGTTTCAATTTTTACTCGAACAGGATCTGCATAATAAGGACCACTGGGAGAATTGATCACGACAAACTTGTAAGTTTCAGATGGGCGAACACCCAAAAAGTTGTCTGTCGCAAACATAAATGGTCTAATGTACATCGAGCTTCCTGGAGTTTCTGGAATCCATTCTTCATCTACTTTGAGCAATTCTTTGATAGCTTTCAGGAAAAGCTCTTCGGGAACCTGAGCCATGCACATGCGCTCAGCAGAGTTGTTGAAACGCTTTGCATTCATTTCGGGTCTGAAGAGAAGGATTTCTTCATCCTTGTTTTTAAAAGCTTTCATACCTTCAAAAATGCTTTGCCCGTAGTGTAAAGCAGAGTTTGCCGGTGAAATAGAAAAATCGTCAAAGGGTACAATTCGCAAGTCTGACCATTCGCCATCCTTGTAGTCTGCCACGAATATGTGGTCAGAGAAGGTGTGTCCAAATTTTAAATTAGACGGATCAAAATCTTTCAATCGCGAATTTTCAGTCTTTTGAATCTTTATATCTAATGAATTATTCATTGCTTTTCGAATAAAGGTTTGCGAGCGCGAAAATACGGAATTTTACTCGTTTTTCAGGGGTTGAGTGTAACGTTTTAGCTAAATGCGTGTTATGCTTGTTTGAGGAATCCAGCCCTTGTTTCCGTTTGGCAATCGAACTTCAATCCAGTTATTGATTGATTCCTGTATTTCAACTTTTAATCCGCTGTGGATTACATATAGCTCAGTAGCGTTACTCTGTGGCTCGCTGTAAACTGAAACTGCTGCTTTCATTACAATTGCGTTATCACGGTTTTGCATTTCCATGTAACTGAAAATGGCTATGATAACGGTCAGAGCCGTAAGCGTAAGCGATGTTACGATTCCGCCTGCCACACGTTTTTTTACAGCCACATCTTTGGCTAAGACAAAGAACGTAACGAACGCTACGAAAATCCAAAACAGCACAATTGCAACTACCCACCAGGTTGCCGGTGCAAAGAGTGTGATGAGTCCTTTCCACCAGTTGGTAATGAAGAGGGAGGGAAGTTCTTCAAATTCATCTGTGATCTGACCATTAGCTACGTTTAAATTGTGGCGTGTATCTTCATCGTTTGGTTTTAATTTCAATGCGCGCTCATAGTGCAGAATCGATTTGGCAACTTCACCTGATTTAAAATGAGCATTCCCCAAATTGTAGTGAAGTTGGTGCGATGTGTAGCCCTGTTGGATGAGTTGGTTGTAGAGCGTTTTTGCAGAGTCGATCTGTTCAGCTTCGTAAGCTGCATTAGCCTGCTCAAACAGTCGTTCAGGACTGCTGGCCATAGCAGACTGACAAGCAATAATGAGGAGTGTAATGAAGTATGTTAGTGCATTTTTCATTTCAGTTCTTTCTCTAATTCTTCAATTACATCAGTTGCATCGCTGAGGAGTTTTTGCGGTTCCTCAGTTTGGCTGGGAGCAAAACGCGCCATTTGACACGATTCCAATACTGATTTTAGCTTTCCTCTCGAGGATTCTTCAATTCCCTGCTCTCCCAGTGTTTTGTTGATACGTTCAAAATCAAGCTCACTGGTTGCTATATTGAGTTTGTTTGATAAATAATCGTGTAAAGCGCGGTACAGCTCTTCGTAAAAGGCATTTTTATCACTCTCTTCAATGAGTTGTGTAGCTCGTTTTAAGTGACGTTGTGCCATTCTGGATGCTTTGCGTTTTTTATAGCCTACAACATCTTTCTTCAGGTTTTCCTGTCTGCGGAAAATTGCAATAATAACAGCTGATAAAATAACGGGAAGCGCAAACAGGCCAAGGATAATGCCGATATTCAATCCGAGCATATTTTCTTTTGTGCGCAATTCGGTGTCGCTGGTTTTGATGTAGCGGATGTCTTTTGCCAGTTGCTCAACATTTCTTTTTGTTGTTGCAGATTGGCCTACTTGTGCATTTCCGCCAACTCCACGGTTTACTTTTATCTGATAGAGTTTCTCTTCAGTAGATTCGTATTTTCCTGTGGCTGGGTTGAAGAAAGTAAATGAAGGGACTGTTATTTCAAACTCACCTTCATGACGTGGTATAATGAGGTATTCCCATGTCTTGGAACCTCGCAAATTAGCACCGGTATTCTTGCTGGAAAGGTTGATTTTTGGGTCGTAAACTTCAAAATCTGCGGGAAACTCAGGATCTATTAATTCTATTAGGTTGATGTTTCCCATTCCTGAGACTTCAAGTGTCAGGTTTATAGCTTCGTTTGCGTTGACAATGTTGTTATCGAGTTTTGGGGTAAATGTGAAATCACCAACGGCTCCGTTGAAGGATGGAGGAGGATTTGGTAGTGCTTTTACGTTAACTGTAGCGCTGTTACTCTTGAGCGGAACATTCTTTTCTACCATTTTATAGCGTCTGCCAAAAAATGTTTGCACTGGTTCATCAGATCGTGTTCTCACTTTTGCCTCAATCTCAAAAGGTTTGAGAGTGAGTTTACCTGATCGCTGAGGAAAAAGCACGTATTTTTTGAGTGTGTAAACTTCAAACACTTTCCCGTCAATGATTTGGCGAGATGCGTTGAAATTTTGACCGATGTCAACTTCATCGGTGTAAAAGCCTGTGAAATCCGGTAATTTTTGGCCTGTAATTCCGCCAATATTCAGCTGGTTGTAGAGTTTATAACTGGCTACTAAACTCTCACCATTGTAAACATTGTTATCGCTGAGTTCAAGACGTAGAAAGAGTTTATCAGAAGAACTCAATTTTTGGCTCTGACCATTACCACCTGAAGAACGATTATTTTGCTTTTGTTTTGATGAGGAAGGCTGCTTAGTATTCGACTTCTTTTCAACAACTTTTATTTTGATTGCGTTTGAGGATACCGTTTCTCCGTCAACATTTATGCGAGCCGGCTCTATAATGAATTCGCCCGTTTTTATGGGAAAGAGGATGTAGCTGAAACTCAAGCTTGCTGACATTTTTCCGTTGACAAAAGACATCGAAGATTTTTGATTGGGGCCGCTGTAAACCTTGAAATTATCAGTTAGGGTTGGAGCCCTGAAGTTGTTCCCTGAGCTATTAAGTGTGTAGCTCAACCGGAAGCTCTCTCCAACTTTCACCTCGTGCTTGTTCACTTTTGCTTCAAATTTTGCATCCTGTGCAAAACCTGCAAAAGAGAATATGAGTAGCATTATGTGTAACAGTAATTTTTTCATTACCAGTTTTTCTCGTTATTATCAGTGTCCACAGCTTTACCTTTTTTCTTTTCCAGCTTTCTTTTTAGCTGTCGCTCGTCATTTTGTATTGCTTCTAACATTCTGCGAGCATCTTCTTTGGAAAGCTTTTGTGGATTAGGTTTTTGTGGTTGAGGCTTTTTTCCCTGATTCTTTTGATCGCCATCTTGAGGCTCTTTTTTCTTTTTATCCTTATCGCCATTTTTATTGTCCTGATCCTGCTTGTCCTTCTCCTTTTGATCGTCTTTTTTCTTATCGTCTTTCTTGTTTTTATCCTTATTGTCCTTGTCGTTCTTTTGATCGCCTTTTTGATCCTGATCTTTCTTCTTGTCGTCTTTATTCTGATCTTTCTTGTCCTGATTTTTCTTTTTCTCTTTCTCCTGTTGCTCGCGCAGTTTACGCATCGCGTAGCTCAGGTTGTAGCGGGCTTCCTCGTTTTCAGGATCATTGATAAGAGCCTGCTTGTAAGCATTAACACTTTCCTGGTATTTCTTTTGTTCAAATTTCGCATTCCCCAGGTTGTGATAAGCGTTTGACTTCAGTTTTTTGTCATCAGCATTTTCTGCTACTTCATTGAATAGGCTTGCAGCCGTGTCGTATTTCTGTAACTTGTACTGGGCGTTGGCCAAATTGTATTTAGCATCGAGGAAATTAGAATCTACAGAGAGGGCTTTTTCATATTTTTTAATAGCCCCTGCATAGTTTTTCTCACTGTAGTCGTCATTTCCGTCACGAGCATGAGATCGCTCTTCCTGTGCAACTGACACAGCAGACCAAAAAAGCAATATGTATATGCTGATTAATCTCATTGCTATTTTTCCCCTTTATTGATTCCAAATATGTTACTTTTTCTCTTTCCGGTCAGAACCGAAAAAACGAGAAACAACAATCCGGCTCCCAGGAAGTATTGAAACCTGTTTTCGTAATCGGTATAGACTTTAGATCCAAACTCAGCTTTTTCCATCTTACCAATTTCATCAAAAATGTAGTTGAGTCCTGCATCGGCATTGGTAGCCTGAACGAATTTTCCGTTTCCGGCATCGGCAATCTCTTCCAGCATCTCAGGGTTTAGTTTTGAGACTACCGTTTCGCCATTTTTATTTTTCATGTATCCCAATCTGCGTTCTCCACGGTAAATGGGAATTGGAGCGCCTTCTTCAGAACCCATCCCGATTGTGTGTACCGCAACATTTTGCTCTGACGCTTTTTCGGCAGCTTCTTCAGCTCCGCCTTCGTGATCTTCACCATCGCTGATGATGATAATTGCCTTGCTGGTTGATGATTCCATATCGAATGATTCCATCGCTAAATCGATTGCATCACCAATTGCAGTTCCTTGTACCGGTACAATATCAGTGTTCACGGCATCGAGGAAGAGTTTTGCTGCTGCATAATCTGTCGTGATTGGCAGCTGTGTGTACGCATTTCCGGCAAACACGATCATCCCGATGCGATCTGACTGTAACCGATCAACTAATTTTTCAATGGCTCTTTTCGCTCTTTCCAGTCGGTTTGGAGATAGGTCTTCAGCAGTCATACTGTTGGAAACATCAACCGCCACTATGAGCTCAACACCTTCTCGTTTCACTTCCTCTAATTTTGTGCCCACCTGTGGTCCGGCAAATCCTACTATGATCAACACCATTGCGATGAGGAAAAAGATGAATTGAATTGTGGGTTTGCTGTTGCTCATTCTGGGTAGGATGTGCTCTTTCAACTGCGGACTCAAAAAGTTTTCGATGGAGTTTTTTCGCCATCTTTTCCACAGAATGAACACGAGAATTAGCACAGGTAAAATGGCTAAAGCCCACAAATACTCGATATGTTCAAAGCGAAACATCTATACGATTGACTTTAATGTTGTGTGTTGAACGAAAAAGGAGAGGAGCAATAAAATCCCCGATGCAGCAGCAAAGGGATAAAACTCTTCTTTTCGCTTGCGGTATTCTTTTACTTCAATTTCTGTCTTTTCCAATTCATCTATTTTACTGTAAATCTTTTTGAGGCTCTCATTATCTGTGGCTCTGAAATATTTCCCGCCAGTTTGCTCAGCTACCTGATTCAGCGTTTCTTCATCGATGTAAACATCCGTTTTGCGAAAAACCGTTTGTCCCGTAATCGTTTGTACAGGCATTGGAGCTTTGCCATTCGTTCCCACACCAATCGTGTAAACTTTGATTCCGTATGTTTCAGCGATTTCAGCCGCTGTGAGAGGAGGGATGTTCCCCGAATTGTTGACACCATCAGTGAGCAGAATAACAACCTTACTTTTGGCTTTACTCTCGTTGAGCCTGTTCACAGCAGTTGCCAAACCGGAGCCCATCGCAGTTCCGTCCTCTATCATTCCGAATTCAATATCCTGAAACAGGTTTTTGAGCACGCTGTGATCTGTAGTGAGCGGACATTGAGTAAAGGCTTCTCCGGCAAAAACCACCAGTCCTATGCGATCAGTTTTGCGGCCGTCAACAAAGTCGAGTGCAAGTCCGCGAGCAGCTTCAAGACGGTTGGGTTCAAAGTCTTTTGCTCGCATACTACCCGATATATCCATTGCGAGAACGATGTCAATCCCTTTGGTTGAAACTTCCTGGCTCGAAGTAGAACTCTGCGGGCGAGCCATAGCTGTAATGAGCAAACCGATTGCGATCATTTGAAAGGCGAACATTACGTGCCTCAATACAGGCTTCAAAGATGTTGTTTTAGGTAAAAACGAAGCAGTAGAATAGGTCACCTGTGTTTGCTTGCGAACCTGTTTAAAGACATACCACGCAATGAGCAGCGGTATAATCGCCAGCAACCAAAAAAGCTCTTTATGTGCAAAAACTATTTGCTCACTCATTCCTGATCGTTCTCCTTTTCATTTTTCTTTTCCTCAACCGGTTTTGTCACTTCAACAAAACTCTCAGCAGCTTCAAAAGCAAATTCATTTTCATTTGGTAACGGCTTGGCTTTGGCAAACTTTGCCATATCTGAAATGCGCAGCGCTTTTATCAAGCTCTCATTGTAATCCTGAGCAACATTTGTAAGGTGCATTTGCGCTTCAATTTCACTCGTTGTGTACTCGAGAGCGTGCATACCAAATCTGCGTTCGAGGTATCTTCTCACAATTTCAGACAACCTGATGTGGAATTCGCGGTGTTTTTCGTTTTGCCAGAGTTTTTGTTCTTCAAGTTCGGTCAGATCCCTGAGAGCCTCAACATGTGGTGGTTCAAGCGGTATTTGAGGTTTAGCCTCAGCCCGTTTTTTATCCTTTCCAATCAGATAGAGAATTAGTGAAACCAGCGAAATCAATACCCACAAAGCACCTACACCAATTCCAACGAATTTGATGATTTCTTCAAAAGTGTAAGGTACTTCACTAATAGGCTGAATATCTTTAATAGCCTGGCTTGTGTCAACTTCTACGGGTAGCACCTCTATCAGGAAAGGCTCTGACCGAAAAGTATCTTTATCGATAACAAATGCGATTGGTTCTACAGCCCAAACACCAGTATCAAAGCTCGTTACCGTAATATGTTCAGTAATCTTTTTTGAGTTGTTGGTCAGAACCGTATCCAGGCCGGCAGAGTTGACCACCATGATTTTCTTGTGAAAGCTCTCGCCTGCTTTTGGCCAAAGAATATTGGCATTTTTAGAGCTTTCAACTTTTAAGTCAACCTTGATTTGCTCGCCAATTTGAATGCTGTTGGAGTAGGGATTCACTTCAATCGACTGACCAACGGACAGTGATACAATGCTGAGCAAAAGCGATATGGTGAGTATCAATCTCATCTTCTCAATTCACGTTGTTTAAAGAGGTTCATGAGCGGCTTTGTGTAAGACTCACCCGTGTAGAGTGAGGCAGTATCAACGCCAGATTTGGTAAACATATCCTGTAACTTGAGAACAGCTATTTTGCGTTGCTTTTCGTATTCATCCCTTATACGCTTACTCGATGTATCAACCCATTGCGTTTTTCCTGATTCTGGATCCTGCAATGGTGCCAATCCGATGTTTGGCAATGTTTCTTCTTGTCTGTCGCGTACGTGAAGTGCTACCAGATCGTGTTTTTTATTCGAGATTTTAAGCGCGTTCTGAAAATCATCATCGATAAAATCACTCAACAGAAATACAATTGATCGTTTTTTGATGGCACTGTTGATGAACTTCAACGCTTCTGAAAGATCCGTTTCATTGTGTTCAGGTTCAAAATCGATGAGTTCGCGAATAATGCGAAGGATATGAGATCTCCCTTTTTTGGGTGGTATGAATTTTTCGATTTGATCACTAAAGAAAACCACACCAATCTTATCGTTGTTTTGAATTGCAGAAAAAGCCAGCACGGCACTTACTTCAGTAATGAGTTGGCGCTTGAGCTGTTCACGGGTACCAAACGATTCACTTTTGCTCACATCTATGAGAAGCATAACGGTGAGTTCGCGTTCCTCTTCAAATACCTTGATGTAAGGATGGTTGAGTCTGGCTGTTACGTTCCAGTCTATCGAGCGGATTTCATCACCCGGTTGGTATTCGCGGACTTCGCTAAAGGCCATACCGCGTCCTTTAAACGCAGAGTGGTACTCACCTGAAAAGAGCTGACTGGAGAGTCCACGCGTTTTGATTTCGATTTTTCTAACGCGTTTTAGTATTTCCTGCGTATCCATTTTCAAGCTCTACGGTACCTCTACAGTATTGAGGATTTCGTTGATAATATCCTCGGTTGTGATGTTTTCAGCTTCTGCTTCGTAAGTGAGGCCAATTCTGTGGCGCAATACATCTTTACAAATTGCGCGCACATCTTCCGGAATTACATACCCTCTGCGCTGTATAAATGCATATGCTTTTGCAGCCATTGCAAGACTGATTGAAGCACGTGGAGATCCACCAAAACTGATTAATTGTCCAAATTTTTCGAGTCGGTATTCGCGGGGCTCACGAGTTGCGTAAACAATATCCACGATGTACTGCTCGATCTTTTCATCCATGTAAACCTGGCGTACAACCTTTCTGGCTCTCAAAATATCTTCAGGCGTACAAACCGCTTGTGGCTCAGGGAAACTTCCCTTGTTGACATTCATTTGGATGATATTGCGTTCATCCTCACGTGAAGGATAATCGAGCACGACTTTAAGCATGAAACGGTCAACTTGAGCTTCAGGGAGAGGGTAAGTTCCTTCTTGCTCAACGGGGTTTTGAGTGGCCATCACCATGAATGGTTTGGGCAGAATGAACGTTTGCTCGCCAATTGTTATTTGTCGTTCCTGCATGGCTTCGAGTAAAGCACTTTGCACTTTTGCCGGAGCACGGTTGATCTCATCAGCGAGTACGAAGTTGGCGAAAATTGGCCCTTTTTTATTGGAAAACTCTCCTGTTTTAGCGTTGTAAATTGTTGTTCCCACGAGATCGGCCGGTAGGAGATCAGGTGTAAATTGAATGCGGCTAAAATCTGCGTGAACTGTTTTGGAAAGTGTGTTGATGGCAAGAGTCTTTGCAAGTCCTGGAACACCTTCAAGCAGAATGTGGCCATCAGCCAGTAGTGCGATTAATAACCGATCAGCCATGTAGGTTTGCCCCACGATGACCTTTTTCATTTCCATCCGCACGAGTTCGATGAACGAACTTTCCTTCTCGATCATTTCATTCAGAGCCCGAATATCTGAAGTGCTGCCTGTGGACGAGACAGATTCGGCTTTCGGTTCTGACTGTGAATAATTTTCCATGATGTATTTTTTGAATGTGATTCAACCGTTTTTGACCGAATACAAATTTGGTTGAAATACGCCTGTGACGGCACATGTGGCTGTTAAATATTGTTAACCCTCATTTGTTGAGTCATTTGCTATCTTAGCCGCAAAATTTGCGATATGAAATTACAGGAAACGATTGATTTGGTTCGCCAGTTCCACGATGCATTTGGTATTGAAAATAAGGATAAGCCAACGGTTGATATATCAGAGAAAACAGCTCTTTTGCGCTATAAATTGATGCGTGAAGAAAATGAAGAGTATCTCGAGGCTGCTCAGGAAGGCGACATGGTTGAAGTGGCTGATGCGCTAGGTGATATGCTCTATATTTTGTGCGGAACGATTCTATCACACGGAATGCAGGATGTGATTGAAGATGTTTTTAGGGAAATACAAAGCAGCAACATGAGCAAGCTCGATAAAAACGGCAAACCGATTTACAGGGAAGATGGAAAAGTCTTGAAAAGCGACCAGTATTTTAAGCCTGATATTGGGAAAATACTGAAATAGAATTTCGATTAACAGCTTGATTGCGAAAGCTTTATTTGAGTTTGTTAAATTGAGTTACAAAGTGAAAAATCAATTATCTTGTGCGCTTTCTAATTTTAGAATTTTACCATTGTTGATATGCGAAGGGTAGTGATTAATTTTTTGCTGACGTTGATAGTCGTTATTTCATTCAATAGCAATGCTATTGGTCAGAACCTCAATGAATACAGCGGTCTTTATCGGCTTGGCGGTGTTGATTACGAGGTGAAGTTTGACTATTATTTCAGTGAGGGAGATACCGTTTTAGACGGTAACTTTGATGCTTTTCACCAGGTTGAGAGCGGCAGGGCTGAATACGATTACACTTCGTTAAATGGAAAGTTTACAGCAAATAAGCTGGATTCAAAGTGGTTGATTAAAACCGGTATTTTTGAACCTGAAGGTAATGGTGTTTACAATGATTACACTTTTTCATTCAATGTCAATGGAAATGAGTTTAAGGCTGAGGTATTTTTTGATGAGGGAAAAGAAACGGGAAACTGGAAATTTTACGATTGTGAAATAAGAAATTCTAAAATTTCAGATACTACACTCAAAGGGAACGTTTCGTATGTTAATAATTCCATCAATAAATTTAGTTTTTACAACAGTAGCAATTCGCTAGTTGGAGAACTCGATTCTGGTTCTCTAGCAAAAGGAAAATGGCAATTCGAGTTATTCAGTGATGGAGAAAAAACACTTAAAAACTGGGTTTTCAAAAATGGCCATTTAGCAAAAGTAGAAATCAGCAAAGAAGGACAGGTTTTAACAATACCACTTTTGGACTCAGCAGGGTTTAATGGTTTTGAAGAAACAAAAGAACTTGACAGGGCTTACCTTGAAATACTCAAGTTAAAAATAGCCATTCAAAAACCTGATGTTTTTGAAAAGTACAATCAATTAGTGGGTCATAATGAATTGTATTTTCAATTTCTTGATCAGTACAACAAGATTGATGATCTAATTTTTCCACTTAGGGATAATACAATCTTTCCAGAGATCAAAGTTAATATCTCAAGGCTTCCGTATTTAGATAAAGAAGAGGTGAGCCTGAAAACAATTATCAAAAATCACGAAAAAAGTGGTGAAATCATCAACTCGGTTTTAGATGATCCGCAAGTAAACATAGCCAGTATTTCAGATGAAGAAATTGCCAGGTACAGAGCTGTTTTAAAAAGTATTAGAAAAGGGTTCTACTCTAGTCAAAAAAGCTTCATAGAACTTTATCAAAACAACTACCTGCCATACTTTGATAGAAATGAAGTTGTCGATTTCAAGTTTGATTTACAGAAAGTAATCGAAATAAAAAGCGATTCCATTTCAAAGGATTATTTACTCAAAGCAAATTACGATCATCTCGAAAAAGCTGATTTGAGCCAACTGAAAAAACTCGAACTCTACTCTGAAAATATCCTAAAAGATTTGGAGTTGATAAATTCTAATGTAGATGCTTTCGTCAGTAAGTACAAACGCAAAAAGAAACTGGTAGATATAGAATCAGAGCTTATCGAAAAGTATGATTCTGTAAAATACTTGAATGATTCATTGATCACAGCAGAGCACAATTCATTTGCTGAAATGAACGTCAATAAAGCAATTGCTCACTTTGCTGATAGCTCGCTTAAAGTTTATTCTGCCCTTACAGATGAAAATGAGAAAATGAAGCGTGCGCAAATGTTGCTCAATTGCTATCAAAAAACTGAAGATCTAATTTACACAGTACATCAATCAACTGATAACATCTACAAGATCAATGACGCTTATACCAGAGAAGTTTTCAATCCATACACTTACACAAACATGGAGGAAAAAGCAAAACCCTCAATTTACAATTCATTTAGCAATTTACTGCTGCCCGGTATTTTTCATAATCTCAACCGGCTGAACTGTCATAATATCAACCAATACAGGAATAATTTTTCTGTTTTATTTAATGGGATGATGAACTTTTTAAAAGAAGAAAATACCAATAGAGTTGAGCGGAAAGTAAAAAGAGCTGATAATCCGCGTGAAGCTGCTGAAATTTTAAATCTTGAACTCAAATTTCAATGATCAAAGCTTTTAAAATAATTTTGCTCTTCAGTTCCCTTACTTTGATGAGTACCTTCATTTACAGTCAGGAAAGTGAGGAGTTAAAAGCCAGTTTTGATGAAATGGGATACAATACATGGCTGAGCTCTTACAATAAATTTCAATTATCTGAAAAGCTGTATTGGGCTGCAGAGATGCACTACCGTAGAGCAGGTGAAGCATCAAACACACCGTTTGTCGACCGGATGTCAAAAATATACAACCGGCATGGTCTCAATTATGTGTTTTCCAATAGATTCAATGTCACAGTTGGTGGAGTTCTCCGTTTAGATTTCACTCCTGATCCCGGCAATAATGATCTCGAACCAATTATTTTAGAACCCAGAATTTGGCACCAGTACATCTTTGCAATCCCTTTTTCGCGATTCATGGTTTATCACCGTTTTAGAATAGAACACCGCTGGACAAGAGGCTTTGAAGTAGGTAACACAGATTGGCAATTCCGAAATCGCTGGCGCTACAATTTTTACATGAAAATTCCGCTCAACAACAAACAGTTGAAGCCAGGCACTATCTATTTATCGCCCAGTATTGAAGCTATCGCACAAACAGGTAAATCGGTTGTAGGGAGCTTTATGGAAGACATCAGGTTTTATACCAATGTTGGCTACATTGCCAGCCCCAGAGTTTCAACATCAGCTGGTGTAATGTACACCACTGGTCAGAACCTGAGTGATCCTACCTTTTACAGGCGCAGATGGGTTTTCCGTGTAAGTGCATACATCTCACTCGATTTCAGAAAAGAAGAAGAAAAAATACCTTCGATTAAACTTTCAGATTAATAAATTCATGCTCACACGAAAACATAAATTTTTAATAGCTTCTTTGATCATTGCTATACTATTAGGAGCACTGACTTTTGTGCTGTTCAGGAATAACAAATTCAAGAATGAACGCAGTTCTCTTCGCTCGGATCTGACCAATGTAAAACAACAACATCAGCTATTTGAGCGAAAGTCAATGGCCGATAATCTTTTTATCCGAGGAGAATACGATTCGGCAATGTCAATTTATACAAGTATTGAAGATTCCATTTCCAGCAACTCGTTTATCGAGGAAAGAAGAGCGCGAATGAAGCGGGTTCACAATTTGAAAGATGCTCTCGACAGCACGCAAACGATGACGACCTCACAAATTGCCAGAATGGAGGAGGAGATGGAAAAACGCGAGAAAGTGATCAAAGAAAAATACAATGATGAACACGATTCATTGTCGAGATATTACCGTGGGCAAATTAGTGTTTTAGAGAATCAAATAAGCCAGTTAAAGTCGAAGTTGAACAGTAAGCCAAATATTGACAGGCTTAATTTTTACAATGCTAATGGAACGCGCATTTCATATTTTGGAGAAGTGAAGTTTGGTAAAGCAAATGGTGAAGGAATGGGGCATTACAGCTCAAATAGCGTTTATGATGGTGACTGGAAGAATAACATGAAACACGGGAAAGGAACTTACAAGTGGGTTGATGGCCACAAATATGTTGGAGATTATGTGAAGGATAAGAGAGAAGGAGAAGGAACTTACTACTGGAATACAGGCGAAAAATACAAAGGTAGCTGGGAGAATGATAAACGAAACGGCTACGGAATTCTTTACGATAAAAATGGAATTGTCAAGTTTAAAGGAATATGGAAAGACGATGAGTTTGTACGTGAAGCTGATAAAGAAAATTAGTCCAGATTCAATTTCTCAATATAAGAACTAACTTTATTTAAAGGCATTTTGGCGTAAAACTGAACAACCATTGATGCTGGCAGTTTGTTATTATCAGCAAAGTCGTTTTCGTAAGATTGAAGCGGTACAAAACTGTGATTGTACCGCACACCAAATACAAGGTCTTTTTTGTACTCGTATTCCAGCCCAAATAAAGTTGAATAATCCATAGCAGGTACTTCATTTCTCAAGCCCATTGATTGTGACTCACCATCAATAGAGTACTGGTAATTACCGGCAATAAACAAGCTTGGCTGAAAACCAATATTGGCATTGAGCCGTTCACTCAACACAATGTTGAACATTATGGGAACATCAAGATAGTAGAGATTGATATTACTTTTATTACTACTATTCCAGTTCCAGGATCCTTTTTGAGTAATCAGCCCTTCAAGTTGAATGTAAAGTCGCTCATTACTGCCAAAAGTCTTGTAAGCTCCAATTTGAAAACCGGGTTTAAAACTACCTGATCCCTGGCCTTTGACCGTAGAAGTTATTAAGCCAGCTTTTATACCAAAATCCTGTCCAATAGTTGGTTGAAAGGAAAAGAACCAAAAGCCTAAAAAGAGTATGTATTTCAACAGGTTGGGAATCATTGATGAAAATTGAAAATCGAGTTCAATTTTACGAAAACAATTTCAATTTACAGCTTGAAAAGCAAACAACAAAAGTTAAAAGAATCAGTAATTAGATTGCGAAAGATCCATTTGAAGCGCGACCATTTTGAGAGCAGCTACGGCAGCTTCAACTCCTTTATTGCCGTGTTTACCTCCGGCTCTGGCACGTGATTGTTCTATGTTGTCATCGGTCAGAACCCCAAAGATAACCGGCTTGTTGTATTTCAGGCTCACATCTTTTATGCCGTGAGCAACTCCCTGGCAAACGTAGTCAAAGTGGCTTGTTTCACCACGAATAACACTGCCTACACATACGACAGCATCAACTGTATCGTGTTCACATAAAAACTGTGCACCCAGCGGAAGTTCAAAACTTCCCGGTACGCTTTTTACCACAATGTTGTGATCTGAAAGGTCTTGAGACTTTAAGACTTCGATAGCTCCGTCTCTTAGAGCATGTGTAATTTCCTCATTCCATTCACTAAAAACAACTCCAACACGAAGACCTGAACAATCCGGGAGATCATTCAGGTCGTGCTGTGATAGATTTTTGTTTTCAGTTGCCATGATTATGCTTTCTCCTGCATGAGTTTAGCACGCTGAATGTACTTGTCTATTCCGCGACCTTCCTGTGAGTTAGGATAGTCGTTTTTGATAGATTCGTAAAAATCACGAGCATCTCCATATTTGTTCAATTTTTCAGCTGCAATTCCAGCTTTTTTGAGGTAAATTGGAGTAGTAAATGAATTGCTCTCTGAATTTGCAGCGTCTTCGTAATAGCCGAGCGCTTTTTCGTAATCGCCTAATTCGCTGTATGCATCACCAATAGCACCCAGTTTGAGTGATGGAGTGATTTCATCATTTGCGCTGTAACGATCCAGGTATGCGATTGCACCTTCGTAGTCTCCGGTTCTGAGTAGAGAAACCCCCATGTAGTAATTTGCTACATTGCCGGCATTTGTAGAGCCGTAGTCACTAGCTACCTGTTCAAAACCTAAGTGACCTTCATTGTCACCGTACATCGCTAAGCGGAATGAATCTCTTGCGAAATGTTGCTGTGCGTAAAACATTTCAGATTCAGCTTCTTTTTGAAGTGGCGGCATATAAAAGTTAAAATAGTAAACGATACCGGCCACAATTATCAAAACAGCAGTTAACCCGTAGGTTATCGTTTGCTTGTTATTTTCAAAAAAGTGTTCAGTTTTCGAGTAAACTTCTCCTACGTCAAGAATTTCCTCTTCGCTTTGTTTCTTTTTGTTAGACATGTTAAGGCGTGTTTTAATGCGTGCAAATATAGTTTTTTATCGTTTTTGGTTTTGGTAATGAATGACGTAATTTGCACGAGTTATAAAAATATCATTGTTAACTCTTGCTTAGCGGGATTTCCATGCATTTAAAAAACCTTCATTTAGTTCATTTTAAAAATCGTGATCAGGCCGATTTAGAGTTTGTAGACGGCATAAATTGCTTTGTTGGCAACAATGGAGTTGGTAAAACAAATCTATTAGACTCAATTTATTATTTGGCATTTTGCAAGAGTTTTTTCAATCCTATTGATTCTCAAAATATTCAATACGATGAAGGCTTTTTCGTGATTGAAGGTACTTTTGATCGCAATGAGAAGGACGAAAAAATCTACTGTGGGTTTAAAAAGGGAGATAAGAAACAGTTTAAACGCAACAAGAAGAATTACGAGCGCTTTTCAGATCACATTGGTTTTTTGCCTCTGGTAATGGTTTCACCGGCCGATACTGAGCTCGTTTACGATGGCAGTGAAGTGAGGAGAAAGTTTGTGGATGGTGTTATTTCGCAATTTAATTCGTCATACCTCAATAATTTGCTGAAATACAACAAAGCAGTGAGCCAGCGCAATGCGCTACTCAAAAAGATGGGTGAAGAGCAACGCTGGGATGCTTCGTCAGTTGATGTGTGGAACATGCAACTTCTCCAGTATGGCCAGCCAATATACGAAGCCCGTAAGGAGTTTTTAGACGAATTTATTCCCATTTTTCAGCAGTATTACAACTTGATAGGAAATGAAAGTGAAGAAGTGTCACTGGTTTATAAATCGAAGTTGCATGACTCATCATTTGAAGAGTTATTAAAACAGTCAGAACCGAAAGATGCTCGAGCCCAATATACAACAGTAGGTGTTCACAAGGATGACCTCACATTTGAAATAAAAGGGCATCCGCTAAAGAAATTTGGCTCACAGGGACAGCAAAAGTCTTTCCTTATTGCATTGAAATTGGCACAGTTTGATTTCATGAAAATGAAAAAAGGCATCAAACCGCTCTTGCTTCTTGATGATATTTTTGATAAACTCGACAAAAATAGAGTTAAGGCACTCATGTCGTTAGTGAGCGAGCATCATTTTGGGCAGGTTTTCGTGACTGATGCCAACAAAACCAGGATTCAGGAGTTATTTGAAGATATAGAAACTCCACTGCGTATATTTGAGGTTCAGCCTGATGAGATAATGCTTATTACAGAAAAATAAGATTGATGAAAAAATTTATTTTAATAGTTTTTGTATTGATTTCTACACTGAGTTACAGTCAGCGAAAAGACTGGAACCTCGGTATATTTGCTATACCCAGTGATCAATACAGAGTAAAGATAGACGGTGAGCTACAAAAGCCCGGCTATTCATTTTTGATCAAACCCGGCTACCACGAAATTCAGGTGTGGTCTCCAAATTATCAGGTATACGACACCGCTTTCACTTACATGACCGGTAAAGTGATTGTCAAGATAGACTTGCAGCCATCTGCTCAATTGAAAGCTGTGCGTAAAGCTCAATACGAAAAAGGAAGGTTACACGGTCACGCTTTCATTGGAGCTACATCAGCTATTGTTTTGGGTATTGCAGCTGCTATTAATTACAATGAAATAGGAGCTCGTAATTTGGAATATGTTCGCTCTAATCAAGCTGTTCGGTTAAATATTGAAGGATTTAGTAAGGATGATAGAAACGAAGATGAAAGGCGTTTGCAAAACAGCAGAATTGCTCAATACGCAATGTATGGATTGATTGCCGGCAGCCTTACATACTGCACCTGGAAGCTGATCAAGGCCAGGCAGGTTGAAGTCCCGGAATTAGGAGACGATAAGAGTTTTGTGCTAGATGGAGTTGGTCTTTCTCCAAACAGGATGGGCGGAATGAATGCGAGTCTTCGGTTAAAATTTTAGAAATGAATAAAACAGCACTTTATATATCTATTTTGCTTTCGGTAATTGCCTTTGGATGTGCCGATAAGCCTGATGCTTGCATTGAGGGATCTGACCGATATTACAAAAATATTGAAGCTAAGTTCAGAACCTGTGGAGAAGGAGAGGTTTTCTTTTGGGAGTTTGGAAACGATTCAGCTGGAGCCAGGGGCGACAATGTTCAGCATATTTTTGAGCGAACAGGAACTTATGAGGTGAAGTTGACCGGCTACAGTGATGATGGCCGCAAAACTGATGAGGCTACTAAACTTGTAGAAGTTGGTTACAAGCGAGTTGATTCAATCGTGGTTACGCAGCTAATTTTAAATGGAGTAGAGGAAAAAGATAATGACCAAACACGACCAGATGTTTATTGCACATTTGGTTCTTATGTGAGTAAAGACACTATTTTTAATGCACCGAGAAATGCTTCACAGTCAGATCCGTTTGTGTTTCGTTTTGATACTGCCGTTTATAATGATTTGTCGATTGGTGATGAAGTTCAGTTGTTTGACTACAACAGTTCTCCCGGTATTAATGATTTGTTGATAGAGGATATTGATTCAGAGGCATTGAGCGACATGGAAAATCCACAGGTTTGGGAAATTCCATTGTCACTCAGGTTAGAAATTTATTGGACTTTAGTAGAATGAAAAAAGGGAGCAACCAGGAGTCACTCAAAGAAGTAATTGATCGCTATCTTGAGTCTTTAAAGATGAAGGATAAGTTGTCGGCCATGGACCTTAAAAAGGAATGGTCAAATATTGTGGGGCCAAGCATTGCTAAGCACACAACGAGCATGTTTCTTCAAAAACAAGTGCTCATCCTGCGAATTGACAGCTCAATCATTAAAAATGAATTGAGCATGGCAAAGTCAAAACTCGTGGAATCCATCAACAATCACTTTTCAAAAGAAGTTGTTAAAGAGATTGTACTCAAATAACTTTTACTGGCCTATTGGCTGATAATCAAATTCGACTACTTGATTTCCCTCGATTTTAACAGTAAATTCAATTGGATTACAGCACCTTTCGCAATCCTCAATAAATTTTTGATTTGGTGCTCCGACATCAATCAAGATACTGACATTCGTAAAACAATAAGGACAGGTAAACTCATGTTCAATCATCTTCAGTCAAATATTCTGATAGTTTATCTGCCCCGGATTTTAATAAAAGAGATATGATCTTAGAAGTTTTCATTTCAACAACTTCACCCTTTTTGATAGTAATGTAATTACTTCCTGCTACTTTGAAACGAATTTCCTGCTCAAAGTGCTTGAGCAACTCAAGATATTCAATGTGTTTGCTCACCGGAATATGACTGATGAAATCTTCTAGAATTCGTTCGTCAGATATAAAACACTCAACAAAGTGAGATCTTGAAACAAACTCTACCTTACCAAAGGTATGATCAATGTATAAATCGCTTGGATCAATTATGAAACTTCCCATATTCTTACTTATCTGCAGATTCAATACTTACTTTACCGTTAAACTTCCAGGTTGTTGACTTTTCATTGTCAACTTCACTTGGTATTTCAACTTCCAGATTTTCAAAATTGTAATCGACTTTCTTATTTTCTTCAATTGTTGATGCAATTGAACTGAAAAGATCATTAAGTGTTTTGAATTCGTTTTTTTCCATTTGAATTTGATTTGTTAATCTAACGGAATATACGTGATTGTGGTGAGCTAAACAAGTTTATGGCACGAATTTTTGTAAATTTATGTAAAATTAGAACACCTAAAGTTTCTACTATATGAAAAGACTGCTAATACTATTGGTTTGCTCAGCAATGACATCTATTTCTAATGGTCAGATCCAAAGTGCTGAGTGGGAGAAATACCTTGAGGATGGAACACTTGAAGAAGTAACGTATGACTCTGTTTCCGGGTCTTATTATTTAGTAGGTTTTTATGATGGTTGTGCCCGTAACTTTAAAATGATTAAGCTCGACTCTTCCCGTAATGAGATTTGGAGTGCCACAAGGGTATATTGTTTAGCAAATGAAATAGGGTCTTTTTATAGTTAAGATGCTTTTTAGGCAGTTTACATATTCTAATGAGGCTAATAATATATACCTTCAATTATCCCTTGATGGAAATCATGATGATGGCTGTCATCATTTATACTTTAATAAGTACACAAGTAAAATTGTAAACGATGTTGTAACGGGTAGAAGTAGAAATTTTGAATTTAAGAAAACATCAAATACAGAATTCCAATCATTTCAAAAACAGTGGTATAGAGATAGAATTAACCGGTTAGATCATGATTTAATTTCAGGTAATACATCTGCATGGTTTTATCATTTGATTGACGGATTTGATGTTGACTTCATCATGGAACGAAATGATTCACTTTTTATTTATCAGGCAAAGACATATAATGATACTACTGAGAAGGATTCACTTTTTGTCATATCCAGAAACTCAGGAGGAGTATCAGATATATCAGAAGTGCACGATCTAAATAAATCTGTATCATACTTGTGGAGAGGTGATGCGAGAATGAAGAGTAGTGGTACAGTTTTCTGGTATGAGAGCTTAATTGACAACTACCCATATGCTAATAGATACGATAGCGCTTTTGTGATGGGCAATTATGATTTTGTTTCTCAAGAGATTGATTCTGTCAGTATATATTTTGATAAAGAAACCTCAATTCATCAATATGAATGGATCAATGATCGACTTCATTTTTACATGAATAGAGGAGATACGGCAATATGGAGTATTTATGATCTCTACGGACAGCAGTTATGGACTAAAGAGTTTTTGAGTTTTCAACCTTTTAGATTGAAAAATGTAGAGTTAGTTGATGATGGGTACATCATTTCAGGAAAACGAGATGGCAAAATGTATATGGCAAAATACAAAAAGAGTGAATCGCTGTCCGTTGCGCTTGGATCTGACCGTTTAGAAAATGAAAAAGCAACATCATTTGAGATGTTGCCAAACCCGGCTGAAAATCAATTTCGTATCTCTTTTGGTTCTGAATTGAGAAATGTTGAAATGCAAATTTTGAATATGAAAGGTCAGTTGATCATATCTAAAACCATTAGCGACAACGAAAAAGTTGATATTTCAGGATTGAACAGTGGAGTTTACATCGTAAAAATTAAATCTGAGTCAGAGCAGAGTGTTCAAACAAAAAAGCTCATTATTCAGTAATAATCAATTTTGATTTACTGGCTGTATTATTTGTATTTTTAGACACTACGAAATAAATCCCTGGCGATAAATTAGTCGAGATCTTTTGTTTTTGACCATTGATTTTCAATGAGTAAACCATCTTGCCTGTAGCATCATAAACTTCAATTTTATCAACGTTAGCATTATTCTCAATTGAGAAAGTGCCATCATTAGGGTTAGGGTAAATGTTGATGATCTTATTCTCCTCGATTTTTTCCCTTCCAGAAACAAAAACACTATTCGAGAAATTAGACAAACAACCGTTTTCGCCTATCGATCTCACTCTAAATGTATAATTATCATCAGGGTGATAAATAAATGGAAGATCATAGCCGGTAAATTCCCCGTTTTGAGTGTACCAAACATGTTGGAGAGAATCTGTACTACTGAATAATGTATCGTTGGTAAACGATAGAGTAGGAGTCTCTGGAATATCCTTCACTTTAACTTCAAAAAAGCGGTTGTAAATCTGTCCCTGCCCATACTGTATTTCAAACTTAAATCGAACAGTCATTGAACTATCAAATGCATTTACATTAAGAGTGTGAATATTTGAGCTTGAGTTTAGTTGATAGCTATTATTATGAATGGCCATCGAATCAGTAGTTGAAACTGAAATAGAATACTGGTCAGATCCAGTTAGCTTAAAGTTAAATTGAAGATTGCTATCATTTCGGCAAATAGTTTGTTTCAAAGGACCAATCAAAGAAGGGCGCAAGTTTTCTATCTTATAAACTTCTAATGCTCTGGCAAAATCATATTCATTATCATAGTTAAACATGTAACTTACCGAGCTTCCAATAGATGCATATTTATCATTGATATCTGCCGATCTAGAATCTGTAAATGCAAAAGGTCTAATTTGTTTCCTGAGCTTCACATAACCTGAGTCGTGGTAAAAAAGAACCATATTTCCAAAGTTCTTATTATCGAACTCATAATTGTTTTGAGAATAGTACGGACCGATTTTATTAAAAGCACCAACTGCTAAACCTACTTTATCATTTGACACAACCTCTTTGATTCCCCAACAATTATCACAATCATTGTGGGTTAACAATAACTTCCGACTGTGATTAAAAAGGTTATCTGAATAATTAATCTTGATATAAGGCCATAAATCATCTTCACCTTTCTCAAATTGAATAAGTGCCCTTGGATCATTTAAGTATCGAGATTTATATGGATACTCATATTGAAATGTATCAGTTAATCCTTGTTCAATTTGAGTAGTACTTTGGTTAAAAAAGAAATAATCATCAAATTGATTCCCGTTAACATTATGAATTTGACCACTTAAAATACAGTAATCATCATCACATTCGAGCTCCCCATAGTTATTCATATTAAATGGCTCTATTAAAGTGTCATTAGCGAAATCCCAAATTGCTAATCTTTTTACATTGTGTTGATGTCCACCTGTAAATGAACCGGATAAGAAAAGGGAGTCTCCTTTCAATTCCAGGTCAAAAACAATTCCATTAAACTGGGGTATATCAGTAATTAAAGAATCGGTTTTGTAATTATACAGAGCAAAATTTCTGTGACTAATACCGTTCACTTCAGCAATAGCTCCGCCAATAAAAATCAAGCTGTCGTTGACTTCAAAATCCCAAACGCGCCCAATAATGTCTAAATCAAACCCCTGAGCTTGTTTGGAAATTAAATCAACCATATAAAAATCACCTGTATTCATAATAGGAGATAATGAATCTTTACCCTGTGTAGATTGAACAACATCATATAATTGATTGAAGTTCCCCTGACAGAATACAGTATCTCCCTTTAGTTTAGTTAGCTCAACAGTCTTTTTAGAGGTAGGAATACCATCAATAAACTGAACTGATTGAGAGTGGATATTAATTGTGATAAATATCAACACAGCAGATAAAACAGAAAAGTATTTTGTGGTCATCATAGAAATATTTTTGTTTTTTTCTACAAAACGAATACCATTTTACCTGCTGAAGGTAAGCATAATTCTTAACTCCAAAGGTATTCCATCGTGTATGGACTTCCATCCATTGCCCAAAAGCTGCCGTCAACGAATCTGTAACCTCTGTCGATTTTTTCAATTTCTTTCATTTGAGAATCGGTTAGTTGAATGCCTTGAGCTTTAATGTTTTCATCAATTCGGGAAGGTGTTACCGATTTTGGAATAACGGCATTCTCTCTTTGAGCTGACCATGCGATGAGGATTTGTGCAGGGGTAGTGTTCATTGATTGAGCAATTTCATTTACCAAATCATTTTCTAAAAGAACAGGCTCGTCATCCTTTTTCATTTTTTCACTTCTGTCATTTGACCCGAGCGGACTATAAGCTGTTAGATGAATTCCGCTTTCAGTACAGAATTTATGCAGCTCCTTTTGTTGTAAATAGGGGTGGAGTTCTACCTGGTTCATTTCCGGTTTTTCATCTGCTTTATTGATCAGATCCTTTAGGTTCTGAATGTTGAAGTTTGAAACTCCGGCATGTTTGATCAGGCCCTCTTTTTTGAGGTTTAGCATAGTGTTAAATGTTTCGTGGTGAGGAGCCTGATCAGGTGACAAAAAATCTTCAGGTTTTTTGGGGAAACTGCAATCTGGTTGAAGCGCTACAGGCCAATGTATGAGGTAGAGATCCAGGTAATCTAATTGTAAGTCTTCGAGTGTCTTTTGTAAAGCCGGTTTCACATCATTGCTGAGGTGAGCAGTATTCCACAATTTACTGGTAATCCACAACTCTTCTCTTGAAACGATATTTTCATCAATGGATCTGACCAAAGCATTACCTACTTCTTTTTCATTTCCATAGATGGCAGCACAGTCAATATGTCTGTATCCACTTTTGATAGCATGATAAACGGCTTTTTCTACATCTCCTGGAGCCGATTTCCATGTGCCTAACCCAATTACAGGCATTTTATCTCCGTTTCGAAAGTTTAGTGTATTCATGAGTTTTATTTTTGTTGAGCGCAGTCAATTTACAAAAGTTTAGAAACAAAAAAAGCAACCCCTCGAGGTTGCTTTTGAAATACTTGGAAAAATATAATATTACTTGATCTCTACTAATTCAATGTCAAATACTAAATCTTTACCAGCGAGTGGGTGATTAGCATCAACAGTAATAGCTTCATCTTTAACTTCAGTAACAACCAATTGAATTTCTTGCCCCTGAGGAGTTTTAGATACCAATGGCATTCCTACTTCAGGTTTAATTTCTTCTGGGAGCTGTGATTTTGGAACTTCCTGAACGAGTTCTTTGCGAACATCTCCATAAGCTTCACTTGAAGGTATATTGAGTGTTTTCTTTTCGTTCTCTTCCATGTCGATAAGACCATTCTCAAATCCAGGGATAAGTTGTCCCTGACCTACTGTGATTTCTAAAGGCTCTCTATCTTTAGAGCTATCAAATACTTCGCCAGATGTCAACTTTCCTGTGTAATGTACTTTTACAGTGTCGTTGTTTTTTACTTTACTCATAAAGTGATATTCTCAGATTATAAAATTGATTTCCAATTTACTAAATGAATTGACGCGAAGGTATAATTAATTATTTACCTCACTAAGTCAATCCATGAAAGTTAGAGATATTAACGTGAGAAAAAGTTGAAAGTTAGAAAGATTAAAAGCGGGATTTCCTAAAATGGATTTCCCGCTTTTTTTATATCTTGCTTTTACCACAAAATAAGATATTTTATAAATTAAAAATTTTAACGGTCATCCAGTCACCAAACAAGTTTTTAATTTCATTTTAACCAAATATATTTATCGTTCACTTTACCTGAAAACTAAAAAAGCTCCCTAAAAAAGGAGCTTTTGAATTTTGAAGGGTGGAAGATGGGACTCGAATCCCGTTGACATTTCTGTCAACGAGGACCCTCGCACCTTTGCGAGATTGAAAATCTCGAATAGTGCGGGGCCCACGACCTCTGTTATTTTGAATTGTTGATGAAACTTAAAACCCTCTTTCTACTTTTCATCTTTTTTAGTTTCATTTCAAGTTTAAAAGCCTCAGATCTTGTACTACATGAAAAGTAGTGAATTAGTTTCCATGGGGTATCACTCTTAGTAGATTTATTATACCCTTTATTGTGTTGAATGATTCGTTTTTCCAGGTTGTTAGTAGAGCCGATGTAAAATCTTTCAGTTGTTGAAGACTCCAGGATGTAAGTGAAAAACTTCATTAGTCAAAACTAAAAAAGCTCCCTAAAAAAGGAGCTTTTGAAAATTGATGGGTGGAAGATGGGACTCGAACCCACGACCTCCTGAACCACAATCAGGCGTTCTAACCAACTGAACTACAACCACCATTTGAAAACCCTCTAAAGAGCCTTGAAAGACCGCTTTGAATGAGGGAATGCAAAATTAGAAATAGTTTTGAAATAAGAAAATAAATATGCTCTATAACTACCTATCAATTTTAAAAGGTGGATAGAGCCATGTTGTATTGTCAAGTCGTCTGAACCAGGTGAGTTGTCGCTTTGCGTATCTGCGGGTATTACGCTTGATTAACTCAATTGCTCTTTCTATTGAGATTGAACCTTCTAAGAATTCAAAAACTTCCTGATAACCAACTGTTTTAAGCGCTCTATGATCTTTGTATTTTACAACCGATTTAACTTCATCGATTAAGCCAGACTCAATCATCATATCTACTCGCAGGTTAATTCTATCGTGAAGTTCTTTTCTGTCTCGATTGAGAATGTAAATTTTGGCTTCCCACGGTCTTGATTGGTGAGTGTTTTTCCTGAATGAACTAAAAGACTTACCGCTGGCCCTCATAACTTCCAGGGCTCTAATAAGCCTGGTATGGTTCTGATCGTCAACTTCACTGTAAAACTGAGGATCTAATCTTTTTATTTCACTTTGTAAAAATGCTAATCCGCGATTTTTATAGTCTGAAGTAACTTGCTCCTTTATTTTGGTCGGAACCGTTGGCATTTCGTCAATACCGAAAAGTACAGCGTTTAAATAAAGGCCAGATCCACCTGTGAGAATAACTTTATCATGAGCTTTGAACAAGCTGTTGATCTTTTCAACAGCATCAATTTCGTATTTTCCGGCATTGTATTCTTCGAGAATACTGTGTGAATTGATAAAGTGGTGTGGGATTCCCTGCATTTCTTCATCGGTAGGTTTAGCCGTACCGATTGAAAGCTCTTTAAAAAACTGTCTTGAGTCGCAGGAAACAATTTCGGTATTCCATTTTTTAGCCAGCTCAATTGTGAAATCAGTTTTACCTACAGCTGTTGGACCTGTAATAACAAAGAGCTCCTTCATGAATTTTAGAGTTCTTCCTCAAATGGCTCGTCAAAATCTGACTTTTCGCTGTCGTCATCATCAGGATAAGCATTCATTGTTCCAAAAAGATCTTCAGCCGTTTTGGAATTTTGGTCTGGTGCTTCCCCGTAAGAAAGTGAGATTTTTGGAAATTCTTCATTTTTTTCTGCATCGCGAATTTCAGCTACTTCAACAAAGAATGTCCACATTCTAAGAAAATCAAAAACGTATAGAATTTTTTGTTTTTGATCTTCAACAATGTCGTGTATAGCTGTGTCTTCCATCAACCTTGATGGGCCTTGTTTGCCTGCTCCCATATCCATTAGAGCGATTTCCTCACCGCGTTCCCAGTCTTCATTACTGAGGTAAAAAGAGGCCATTTCTGAGTTATCAAATCCAAATGCTTCCTGGATCTGATTGTGAAGATCTAAAAAAGAGTTGTTGTTTTTGAGTTCAATGTCTCTGAAAACATCCTGCTTTTCAGCAGTATCGATTAGTACGCGAAATTTAAAGGCTTTTTCCATGGCTGCAAATGTAGTTTTCCTTTAGGAGTTGTACGAAAAAAAAGGGCATCAGTTATCATCAATAATTTCGCCTGATCCATCACCTGATTTATTGATAGCTGGAGATCCTTTGTAACGAATATCACCACTACTAGTGATATTGGCATTAATCGTTTGAGATACTCGAACCAAAGCATTTCCCGAAGCTGAAATATCAGCATCGAGAATTCGTGTAGGCATTTCAAATCCTTCAATATCGCCAGATTGCCTGATTGTAAGGTTGTGTTGATCACATTCGCCACGATAAGTAACTTGTCCTGATCCATTGATCAAAGTCGTCAATTGGTCAACCCTCATGGTCAGATCACAATCTCCCGATCCATTGATGACAACCTGAAAATCCTCCGCATCAATAATGTCCTGAGAGATGATTTTTCCAACCTGGTCAATCGTAACACCAGTTAATGAAGGCGTCATGACGGTCATGGAAACTTCTTTGTGATTTTGGAGGCAAGAAGAGTAGGAGACTGATAAGATATTATTGTTGACACTTGTTTCAATAATGTCGAGGATGTTTTCCTCCCCTTCAATTTGAATTTGAGTCTCGCTTAAAGAAGTGTCAATTTCAACATAAACATTGCCAGATATTGAAACATCAACATAGCTTGCAGGTTGCAGCGTTCTAATATTGATTTTTCGCGGACCTGAACCTGAAATACACTCGTCATCACAAGAGTAGAAAGCGAAAACAATTGCAATAAAGTACAAAAATCTTTTCATCATGAACGGAGCAAAGATAGTGCAGTTCTTTAAATGACTCTGCCCGAAAAAGCAATGATCAGATAAATGAAAATTAATCGAGTAATTTTTGACGGAGGAGGAATTCGAGCTGTTCGTTAGCTTTCTTCAGTTTTTCAAAAAGAATTTTATTCTCTTTACGGAGTGAATAAACTTCATGTGCATTTCTAATGCTTAGTTCGAGCTGTTTATCATTCCACGGCTTCGTAATATAACGGTAAACCTGTCCTTTATTAATGGAATCGATTACAGCTTCAATATCAGAATAGCCGGTCAGTAGCATTCTAATGGGCTCTGGGTGTTTATCCAATATAGACACTAAAAATTCAACACCTGTTTCATCTGGCATTCTTTGGTCAGTAATAATTATATGGATTTCTTCTTTTTCTAAAATATCGCGTGCATCATCGGCAGAGATAGCCGTCCAAATCTTAAAGCTTCTTCTAAAACTAGCTTTAAATGAAACCAGGTTGTGCTCCTCGTCATCAACGTATAGCACGTGAATTTTTTCCTTTTCCTTATTAGCGTCTGTCATGATTGAGTGTTATGCTTGCAATACAATAATAAGTTATTCCTGCGATTATTTGATCAAAAAAGACCGTTAATAAAGCGAAAAACCTGATCCTTTAAAGGAATTGACGTGTATACAAAAATAGTCACACGAAAGGAATTGTTATTTTGGTGCATTCCAAATTCCACCAAAATCATGAAAATGGATAAACAGCTTTCTGAATCGATTATTACGAATTCACTTGACGAACTAGAGTCTATTTCTAAATCTAATCTATCAACTAAAAGTTTGTTCAGTGAACAACTCAAAGAGTTGGCAGTATGCAGGGATGTATCGATAAAAGGAGATTCATCCAAAGTTGAAGACTTCGCTAATGAGCTCAGTAAAACCGTGTCATCAAACTGGGTTTATTACCCCTGGCTAAACAGTGCTTATGAAATATTAAATGAAAAGGAATTCATTGAGGTCAGAACCAATCGAAATCAACTAAAAATAACGCCTTATGAACAAAAGAAGCTTTCTGAGGCGACAATAGCTATCGCAGGCTTGTCGGTTGGTAATTCTGTGGCTCTGACCATGGCAATGGAAAGAGTGGGAGGACACCTGATTCTAGCCGATTACGATGAACTCGAGCTCAGCAACCTCAATAGGCTAAGGACCGGAATACCACAAATAGGGTTACACAAAGGTGTAATTGCTAAAAGACAAATTGCAGAACTGGATCCTTACATTAAAGTAACGCTATTTGATGAAGGAGTTACCGATGAAAATATTACTTCTTTTATATATGAAGATGTAAACATTCTGGTAGAGGTTTGTGATAGTTTAGACCTAAAATTGACATTGAGAGAAAGAGCCAAAAATGTTCAAATTCCGGTTATCATGGACACTAATGACAGGGGAATGATTGACATTGAGCGGTTTGACCTCGAGCCCGAGAGACCTGTTTTTCACGGCTATTTAGAGGATCTGAATATGAGTAATGAAGAACTCAAGAAGCCTGAAAACAAGCTAAATTTAGTTCAACGAATTGTTGGCAATGATATATCAGAAAGATTGAAAAAATCAATGCCTGAAATTGGTAAAACTATTTCAAGTTGGCCACAATTAGCATCTGGAGTTATGTTAGGTGGAGCAGCAACAACAAATGTTTGTAGAAGAATATTACTCAATGAACATAAAAAATCAGGAAGATTTTATGTAGATTTTGAGCAGATTATAGGAGCATGATCAAGATAAAAGCATTTCGTACTACCCAAAATCAGGAGTCTAGTGAGCTTTTTGCTGATGGTCACGAACAGGTATTGCGTGATTTTGGTGTTGAAAAGGTGACAAGTGCTGATCGATCATGGATGAAAAACCCCAATGTTTATGTAATCACCGTTGAAAACGAGGATAGTTCAAAAGTTTATGGAGGAGCTCGCATACATGTAGTGGGAGATGAAAACGAGAAGCTTCCGGTTCAGGATGCGGTTGGTGAAATGGATGGTGATATCCACTCCATGGTAAAAGCTGATATTCCTATAGGTGTAGGAGAATTATGTGCGCTCTGGAATGCTAAAGAAATTAGGGGAAGCGGAGTGAGTACATTCCTCACAAAAGCCAGTGTGGCTAAAGCAGGCGTTAAAATTGCTAATCTTTTGAAAATCAACATCCTTTGGGTTCTTTGTGCTCCTTATACTGTTGGCATGGTTGAAAAGGCAGGTTTTGAAGTGGTCAGATCCCTGGGGAATGATGGCCAGTTTCCATATCCCAAGCCAGATTTGCCCGCTACAGTACTGCGCTTGAGTGATACAGATGACTTGTCAAAAGCGAGTGATAAAGAGAGAAAAGAGATCATGAGTTTGCGCAAAGATCCAAAACAGGAATTGGTAGAAAAAGGACCAAAAGGGGAGTTAATTGTATCGTACGATTTATACATTGAAGACTTGTAACCATGAATAGAATAGCCACTTTATTCATTTACTTCTTTCTTTTAGCTATTCAGCTAAGTGCTGAATCAGATACTATTAGAGTTACAGATGAAATGAAAGAACGCTTTATAGGATCCAGGGTCAGTGTCTTTACTGACTCTACCGGATCCATGAGTGTTTTAGATGTTTTGGACAAAAGTTTTAGTGAGAACAACAGTTCAGTAGTAAGTTTTGAGCCCTCTCAACATGCTCAATGGATACAGTTTAGTTTAAAAAATGAATTGCCATCATCTGATGTGATCATAGAGTTAGACTATCCGGTTTTAGACTACATAGCTTTATATGAGAAGTATAATGGTAAAGTGAGAATGTTAGGCAAAAAAGGCGAGAAGTTTCCTTTTGCACAACGTGATAACAACCATCCAAGTTTTTTATTTAAAGTCGATATTCCCAAAGGTGAAACAAAAACCTTTTTCTTAAAAGCTAAAAGTGGAGAGGTTATCAATCTTCCAATTTTTGTAGGTGGAAATGAAGATATATTGAGCACTCTCAATACCAGATCATTGATTTATGGTATATATGCAGGGGTAATGCTCGTAATGTTTTTCTATAACTTTTTCATTTATCTAACAACCCGAATAAAGAGTTACCTTTACTATGTGCTCTACATTGCAATGGTGGGTTTAGTTCAGGCTACTCTCAATGGGTATTCTTTTCGCTTCTTTTGGCCAAACTCTCCTGAAGTTGCTCAACATAGCCTTTATGTGATCAATGCCTTAACAGCATTATTCTCTATAATATTCTTCTTTGAGTTTGTATCGATCAAAAAAGTATCGAAAACGCTTTATTACATTGTAATTGGAGCTGGATCAATTTACATTATAGAGTTAGTACTTGTCTTTTCCGGTAACTTCAATGATGCTTACAGTGTCATGAATATTGCCGCATTATTACTAGCTCTCTCAATGCTTGTTAGTGCTGTATATGCAGCATTTAAAAAGTCGAGAACAGCTATTTACTTTTCAATTGCCTGGGGTTTTTTCCTCACATCAGTCATCATTTTTGTATTGAAAGACGGTGGAGTTTTAGAGTACAACTTATTCACTGCTAATGTTCTCGAATATGGATCTGGGTTAGAAACTATAATGCTGGCATTTGGATTGGCCGATTATATAAATGTATTGAGAAAACAGAATGAAGTAGCCCAAAAAGAAGCGCTTGATGTATCAAAAGAAAACGAACGTTTGATTAAGCGCCAAAACATTATGCTCGAGCAAAAAGTTCAGGAGCGAACAAAAGAGTTAAGTCTTACAAACTCAGAGCTCAATGAAGCATTAGACGAATTGAAAGAAGCCCAAACTCAACTTGTAGAGCAGGAAAAAATGGCATCACTCGGTCAACTTACAGCCGGAATTGCACATGAAATTAATAACCCAATCAACTTTGTAACGGCCAATGTAAATCCGCTCAAAAGAGATATTGAGGATATCATTGAAGTACTTGAAAAATATCAATCAATCAAAAGCGTAGATGATTTTAAAGTTAAAATAGAAGAAATTAACGAGCTAATAGAGGAGTTAGAAGTCGATTACCTCAAGGATGAGATTAACTCTCTCCTAAAAGGGATAGACGAAGGAGCCAGAAGAACAGCTGAAATTGTAAGAGGCTTAAAAGTATTTTCAAGAGCCGAGGAACAAGATATTAAAAAAGTTGATCTTTTAGAAGGTTTGGAATCAACTGTCACACTTCTTAATTCCACAATTAAAAACGAAATTAAAGTAGAGCGAGACTTTAAAAATATCCCAAAAGTGGAATGTTACGCAGGTAAAATTAACCAGGTTTTCATGAACATCCTCAGCAATGCAGTTCAGGCAGTTAAAGAAGATAAGTCACGGTCAGAGCCGGGTAAAATTATGCTTAAAAGTTTTTCTGAAGGAGATGAAGTTTTCATCCAGATTATTGACAACGGCCCCGGAATAGATCCAGAAGTAATCAGTAAAGTATTTGAGCCATTTTTCACAACCAAGCCGGTTGGGGAAGGAACCGGCCTCGGATTATCAATTACAAGAAGCATCATTCAAAAGCACAATGGTGATATCAAAGTTGAAAATAACAAAGACAGAGGAGTAACGTTTACAATCAAATTACCTAAATACCAGGTATCAGATGATAAATAATATCCCACATAAAGCAAAAGTGCTCTTCATCGATGATGAGGAACCCAACAGATATGGATTCATAGCTGCTTTTAGAAAGCTTTATGATATTACAACAGTAGAAACAGCCGAAGAAGGAAAGAAACAATTATCTGAAAACGAATTTCACATTGTAATTTGTGATGAACGCCTGCCTGGTGAGAATGGATCTTCATTTTTATGTTGGGTAAAAGAGCATTACCCTGATCTAATCACAATGTTAATCACTGGCTACGATGACTTATCACCTGCAATAGAAGCCATAAACAAAGGAGAAATATACCAGTACATTCATAAACCCTGGAATAATGATCAGGTGAAAATCATCATCGATCAGGCATTTGAACGCTATTGTGATCAAAAGAAAATTCACAATCAAAACCTGCAACTAACAAAAGCCTATAATGAATTAGACAGACTTTTATACAGTGCTTCGCATGATCTGAGAGGACCATTGACATCTATACTTGGGCTTACTCGACTTATCAAGAATGAAAGAGATAATTCTGTGCAAAGTACTTATATCAGCATGATTGAGGACAGTGTCAATAAACTTGAAAATATTCTTCAGGGAATTGCTCACTTTTCTGAAAACCTCAAAATTGAATACAAAATTGATTACATCCATTTTGATGAGCTAATAGAAGATGTTTTATACAACGTCAATTCAAGAGAGTTGATGAATAAAAACACAAAGGTTGTAAAGGTTGTTAGTCAGGATACCGACTTTAAAAGTGACTCAAATAGAATAAAAATCATTCTTGAACATCTACTCAGGAATGCCTGTCATTTTCAAAATGAGGAGATTAACAATCAAACTATTAGAGTAGAGGTACAGGTAGATGAAAAAGAGGCAAACATTTCTATTTCAGATAATGGTGTGGGCTTTGATGAAGAAACGGCTGATAAAGTATTTCAAATGTTTTACCGTGGTCACAGTCAGAGCCGTGGAGCCGGCATTGGTCTTTACATCGTCAAAGAAGCAGTTGAAAGGCTTGGAGGTTCCATCAAAACAGAATCAGAACTCGGTAAAGGGACAGCTTTCAATGTAACAATTCCCAATATTACCGACTAACCTCACTCACGGTTCTGACCGAAATTTTTCCTGATTTAACGATATAGAAGAACGGTACCATCGTACTCTCTCATTTGTCCGCTGTAATCACGGTATTGAATTTTCCAGAGATAGGTCTCCTGATTCCTGTTGCTGTTGTCATTTTCAAAATCTGTTCCATCCCAAAATTCTTCAAAATCACTGGTTTCAAACACCAGATCACCCCATCTGCTGTAAATGGCAAAACGATAATTCCTGATATTGCGATCAACAATTTGAGGACCAAATGAATCATTCAATCCATCTCCATTAGGTGTAAATGCATTAGGAATAAAAAATGCACGATCTTCACCTTTAACGTAAACTGTTTTAATGGTTGTATCGTAACAGCCTGAGTCGTTTGATACAATTAGCTCAACATCGTAATAACCAGAGTCCTGAAATTCATATCTGTGAGTATCAGCAGTTGACGCTACCATTCCATCTATATACCACGTTTGAATAGTTTCAACTTCAGATTCATCCTGGAAGAAGACTTCGTAATTGGTTAGTTTTGAAGCAGTATCAGGGGTATAAGTGAAGTCAGCTTCAGGAGTTTCGAAAATTTCAATAGCACATGAATCTGTTCTTACACTGTCACAATACTCAGTACTTATTGAGAATGTTATATCGTAGCAACCTGTATCAGGAAAAGGGTAGTAAAAGGATGAGTCTGAAGGAAAATATGAGTCGCCAAACCCAAAGTTGAACTCGTAATCAGCCGATGTATCAAACTCAGGAATTTCAAACAGCACGCCCTGATCTACACAAGCCGGTTGTAAAAAAGTGTAGGCATGAGAAGCGTAATTATCAATAAAGACCTCAACTGAATCTACTTGAGGTGTTGAACCGCAACCATCGGTAAGTGTTACAGTATAGTATGTTGTAGAATCAGGATCAACATCTATAGTTAAATTTGTAGTAGTATCTGGATCGTTCCAAACAAAGCTGTAATTGCCGTCACCTCCAGCACCAATAGACCACAAGTTGGCTGTATCACCAATGCAAAGTCCAGTATCAGGACTAACGGTTAGATCCAATGGAGGAAGAACATTTAAGTCAAAAGAAGCCACATCTTCAGGACAGTCATTATCATCAGTGACAGTTACAGAGTACGTGGTAGTGTCTGTTCCCCAGACATTTATCGCAGAAGAAATTTCTGATGTATTCCAGGTATAATTATAATTTCCTGATCCGCCAGTGACATTAGTAAAAACAGATATGGTTTCGTTTTGGCAAGCAACTATGTCATTTAGTGGGCTAATTGAAATTGGAGCTGGTTCATTGATGACTAAAGGTATTGTATCCTGGCAGCCACCACTATTGTTGACGACTACATCATAGTTTCCACCACATAAACCACTTTTTGATGTTCCTCCGGTTTGGTTTGGCCATATATAGGTATAACCTGAGTTTGAGTGAGGTAAATATACCTGAGCTGCTCCGTCACAATATCCATTACAGGTTACATCTTGAGTAGTTGATTGCAATCCGTCTAAAATTCCAATAGTAACGGTAGCGCTCCCAAAAAAACCATTAGCGCAGTTGCCCTGTCCGGTAAAACTTGTAATAGTATAAGTGGTTGTAGTTGTGGGAGAAACCATGATTTTTTGACCGTTTGAAACTAATCTACCGTTAGTATCAACATTGTATAAATTAGCATTAGTACCGTCAAATATTTGAACAGTAAAAGGGCCTGTACCGGTAATATCTAAATTTAGAGGAACTGAAGTTCCCTCACAAGTAACTGTATCTCCTGATAGGGTAGCAGTGTTACTGTCAATAATTGTATGAGTATAGCTATCTGTCCTGAAGTAACCACATGAATCGTAAATGCTTACCGTGTAAGTTGTTGTATTGCTTGGGGAAGCAACAGGATTTTGAATAGAATCATCGCTAAGTCCGTTTGAAGGAGACCAGGCATAAACATTGCCATAACCTGCATCTAATGCAACCGGATTTCCCTGACAGGTTGTAACATCAGGTATATCAGGCTGTAGAGTCGTGTATTCAATGCAAACAGTTTGTTCATTACTATTAGATGAAGTTCCTCCGGTAAAACCCCAGTACACATTTGGGTCTGACCCAAAAACTGAATTAATAATATTGCTATTGTAATCGATGACCAGGTTACAGTCAAACCATACCTTAAAGTTATTATTTGCCGGATCCCATTTTACATGGAGGGAGTGATCTGCAGTATCTTCAATATTGGGTAAGAGAGTAGGGCCAGTTAAGTTATTTGCTGATGTATGAGAATTATTTCCGTTTCTCATTAATGATATGTGATCCTCCGTTGGGTCTGAATTACCTGTGCTTTGATCAGTATCCATTTCCACGACTAAACTCGGTAGAATACCATTATAACCCATGTTACCAGGTGAAGGAACACCAGCTAAAACGCCACCCTGGTGAAAAGAAAAACTCATTCCATTACCACCTGTAGTATCTTTAGTACCAAAATTTAAAGTGGCATATAATTCAAATGGTTCTGTTAGGTCTATCTGTTGATTATACCAAACTTGGCCTGTGATATTAGCCTGATCAGTAGTTAATGTGAAGCAATCGTTTCCTGTGCTTGTTGCATTATTATTAAGCTGATATTGTTGGCTATGAGCTATGCTATTAAATAGTATGCCCAACGATATAATGAAACTTTTAAGTAATAAATCCCTTTTATCCAATGTTTCTCCAGTTTTCCGTGCAAAAATCCTGCTTTGATAAACGAGTAAATACTCAAGCGGTTTGCTAAAATAATAACTTGATTTTTAATAAGCATTAACACTTTGTTCAAATTATTGTATTCAATATGACTTTAGGTACATGATATCTTTCTAATTTTATAAACTGATAGTTGATGAAATTCAAATTATGAGAACACTTCTCTTTTGTTTTATAGCTGTTTTTATGAACCATGTCCTGCATGCCCAGGATAATGAATCGAGTAAAAACGAATTAGAGTTGAGAGTTGATTTTATGTCGATAAACGAATTCAATAATCAAAATTATCTCAATACGAATAGTGTTAATAGCATGAGGGTTAATTGGCATGTTCGTATTAATGAAGAGTATTTTTTTGGATTGTATGGTTTAATTGGGACTTCTTCAATTGACAGAGAAAACTTCAGTGACTATATAAACTACAGCTTTAAAGGTGAAAGTGTGAAAGGCTACAGAGAGAATGTTGAACTTTCATCCTTCCTTAATCACAATGGTCTCAATGTTGAACTCGGGTTGCCAATTGGGTACAATATTCAATTAAATGAAAAGTTTGATCTGGAATTGAGCGCTGGTTTTTTCTTTAGTTCATGGTCCTCAACTGTTGAATCTGCCAGAACTAAAAATGCATTTGTGAAATATTCATCAGGAGGAGCTACAGAGGAAAGCTACACTTTATCAGAAATAAGCGCTTCTGGGTTTGGGTTCTTTTCTGGAGTTGATCTCTGTTTAAAGTCTTCTGAAAATACAAGAGTTAACCTGGGGGTGGGTTACAGTATGTATGATAAAACATGGTATGTCAATCAAAGATTGGGGCCTGATTTTGTAGAAGAAAACTACAATGTCCTTTTAGATTTATTGAGAGTTAGACTCGGTGTTTCTATTCTTTCTGAAACTGATGACTTCTTCTAATTAAGATTTAAACTTTCAAACGCAGCATCTGTTAAATTCGTAAACTTGTGATATGAAAGAAGTGTGGTCTAAATTTCTCAATTATTTAAATCCTGCAAGCGCATTCAAGAAGTCTGAGTCTCAAAACTTCAACTTGAAAATGATGCATGGTATTAACCGAATATCAATTTTACTTTTCATCATTTGCCTGATTATCATGCTTTTTAAATTTGTTTTGTAATGTCGAAGTTTAAAAAGTTATCTACTACAGAAAAATACAAACTGGTTAAAGATGAAGGTCATTACATAGCTTCCCGCTATCACGGCTCATTTCATATACACTTATACAGAGTTGAAGACTTTCTTACAGAAGTTTGGACCAGAGTAGGGCTAAACCAAATCTGCTGGATTGAGGAAACCGACCATAAAGTCCTTGATTCCTATGCTGATCATGTCAAACTCAACATAAGCTTTTAATGAAAATCCACCTTCCACAATTATTCGTCTCAGTATTGTTTCTCACTGTTTCTGTCATGTCACAGGCTCAAACGATAACGCCTGTTGAGCATATAAAAGCTATGAAAAATGGAACTCTTTTGGTTCGTTTACACACAAAAGAAAACTCCATTTTAATGATGGAGGTTCAGGGACAGCAAGATCGAGCTGATAAAACTTACCGAAAGCAACTTGAAACAAATAAGTCAATTATGACTTCATTCAAAAATACTTTCGACTTTGCACCGGTTTTATTTTTCTTCAGCTATGACAGCGAGAAAATCAGCAATAAAAATTTCAATGATGTATTTGTAAATGAGGACTTTAAAATCGATCCTAATATTCAAATAAGAGATACATCCAACATTTACATCATTGATGTTGGTGAAGTTTACTTCAGCCGATTTGGTTCTCACATGAAAGGGATAGTAATTCTCGATGATCAATTTAATTCTTTGCCAGATGAAATGCCCGTTATCGTGAGGAAAAGAGATGCTATTGCTCTTTTTAGAAGATCTTACCCTGATATGATTATTGAGCTCAATGAAAACTTAACTCAATATTACAACGAGCGTTATTGATTCCAAATCTTCCAGGAAGCCTCAGCCTGTTTCTCAAGCATCTCGTAACCGCTTTTAATTCTGCAATTTGCTAGCTCAGCACGTTTTAGTAGTTCTGTTTTACGCGGATTGTAAACTAAATCATAAACCAACATAGTTGATTGAAGTGCTTCATAGTGCAGTGGAAGTAACTTTTCACTTTCGTTTTTGGTTCCCACCGGAGTCGTGTTGATTAAAATGTCGTATTGGGCTAACTTGTTGGGAGTTAGCGTATCATAATGCATTATTCCGGGCCTCATCGATCTCGAAACCAGTTCGTATGAAATGTTGAGTCTATTGAGAGCAAAGCTCACGGCTTTTGACGCTCCGCCTGTTCCAAAAATCAAAGCGTTTCGGTCAGATCCAATTAGCAATGGCTCAATTGATTCCTTAAAGCCTATCCAGTCGGTATTGTGGCCTATTAGTTGGTTTTCATTGATTGCAATTGTGTTGACGGCTCCTATTTCCCTGGCTTCATAAGAAAGATTGTCAAGTAATGCTATTATCTCTGTTTTATAAGGGATTGTAACATTTAAGCCTGAGTATTCCTGAAAAGGAATATCCTTGAGTTTGGCTGGTGATTCTTTTTCGAGAAGTTCATAAACAGCATCAATATGTTCGTTTTTAAATTTCTCATTAAAATAAGAAGGAGAAAAGGAATGGTTTAGTGTTTTTCCAATTAAACCGTAGTGCTTCATTTATCCGAGATTGATTTTGGGAATCAAGATAGGAAAATTTCGGCTCTGACCGTTACTTAGTCCTCTTTTTGAATCGCTACTTTTTCGATCAGAATAATAAAAGCAGCACCGGCAATCATCAATCCAATAGCTAAACCGAGTTGTGATGGATCTCCTGTAATTTGTTCGAAATGGCCGGGTAAAACGCTAACCTGTTCAACCGGAACAACTTCTTCATCAGGCGTACCGGCTTTTTTAACCATGGAGGAAATAGTTTCTTTCCAGGGCCATATTTTGTTTAATGAACCTAACAGGAATCCTGAAAGCAAGGCGATTGTTGCATCGTGGTATTTGTGGAACATCCACTTTAGTAGGCGAGAGAAACTCAAAAGCCCGATGATTGCTCCGGCTCCGACCGTAGCGATAATAGCAAAGTCTCTTTCGTGAACGGCATCTAAAACAGCCTTGTAGGATCCCATCAGTAAGAGGATGAACGATCCTGAAATTCCGGGTAATATCATTGCACAAATGGCAACCATGCCTGATAAAAAGTAATACGGATACGAAATTGCTCCCTGCGTGGCAGGCAAAATCGTGATGTAATAGGCAATTGCAGCTCCAATAATGAAAGTAAGAATGGGAGGGAAGGTCCATTTTTTTACCTGCTTGGCTACAAACCAAATGCTGGCAGCAACAAGACCATAGAAAAATGACCATATAGGAATTGGGTGGTTTTCCAGTAAATATGTAATGGCTTTGGCCAGTGAAACCACACTTATTCCGATACCGAGTAGCAAGCTAACGATAAAGTTTCCATTGACATGATTCCACGCAGCAGCAAGGCCTTCTTTCCTCAATACTTTAATAGCATTGAGGTCGAACTTGTTAATCGTTTCGATTAACTCTTCGTAAATACCGGTAATAAATGCGATTGTTCCGCCAGAAACTCCGGGAACAACATCTGCTGCGCCCATTCCCATTCCGCGAAGGGCTATGCCAAAGTACTCTTTAACGGTACGACTCATGATACGTCAAGTGAAGAATCGATTTTATCTGCCCAGGCTTTGATTCCGCCTTCGAGATTGTAGAGATTATCGTAACCGTACATTCTCTCAAGGCTATCGATCACTGATGCAGAGCGCTTACCGCTTCGGCAGTGAACAATTACCTCTTTGTCTTTAGGGATTTCATCGATGCGATCGATAATACTGCCCATCGGGATGTGATCAGCGCCAAAGTTTGCTTCTTCAACTTCGTAATCTTCGCGAACATCAATTACTTTGATGTCTTCTTTATTGTCGAGCTTTTGTTTGAGCTCTTCAACAGTAATGGAGTTCATAGTTGCTTACTTAAAAGGTTTGGCTACATCATCTGGGATGAAGCTAAAGAATGTATCACCGCGTAGACCCAGGCGAAGCGTTTCGAGCGGAATAACTTCTTCAGGTGCGATGTTACCGAGGTTTACATTGGCACCAAAGTGGTTGATAAACCAAACCTGCTGTGCTTTTTGAGGAGCTTCCCAAATGATGTTTTCAGCATTCACCTTTTCTGAAATGTGATCGATCATTTCACTTTTAGCGCCACCTTTAGAATCGTAAATTCCGATTGTGCCACTTTCACGTGCTTCAGCAATAACCTTCCATGAACCGGCTTCCAGTTCACTGTTCATTTTAGAAATCCATTCTCCATCGCTGAGTACAACATCAGCACTTTTACTACCAACCTCAGAAAGTACTTTAACCTGATTGCTCAATTCTGAAATATACTTCAGTTTCTTTTCCTGATCGATGTGAATACAACCATCAGAAACCTCTGCTACTTCAAGATCGAGGTCATCGAGGAGCTTGCGGTAGTCATCAAACATATCGCGAACTGCATACGCCTCGAATAACGTACCACCGAGATAGCAGTTGATGTTAGCTTCTTTGTAGAGAGCCAGTTTTATTTTGAGGTTTTTGGTCAGGTAAGAAGTACCAAAACCAAACTTTACAAAATCGATGAGTTCTCCACACGATTCAATGATGTATTCTGTTTGAGTATTGCTCAAACCTTTGTCCATCATCATTGTAATTCCGCTTTTACGCGGTTTTTGAGTTCTTTCAGGAAGAAAGGGTAAGTCGAAATTTTTCATTTATTCTCGAATTCTTCAAGCATGTTGTTTACGAAATCGTAATCTTCAGCCTCAGGCGTAAATTCAAAGAGATAATTTATTTTACTCTTATCCATTGACAGGGCGAGAAACAAAATATTCTCGGCCTCGTCTAATTGCCCTAATCTAGTCAAATAGGCAGCAAATCTATAATAAATTTCAGATTTGTGTGGATAGTTATCGAGTGCTCTGTTTACAACTACAGAAAGGTTATTTTCTTCACCGGCATCATATAATGTGTCACAATAATCAATCCACACATCAATTCCTTTCATGCCTTTATCAATAGCTATCTCAAATGAATCAAAAGCTTCTTCAAAATAATTCATTTTTCCCTGTAGCTGGGCTAGCCTGTGATAAGTCTTTGGGTTATTTTCGTCTATGATGGTAGCATGACGAGCATGATGAAGTGCTTCAATCCATTGATCCTGCTCGCTGAGTACATTGGCTAAACCTAACCAGGCATCACTCATGCGTTCATCGCTCTTTACACACTTGCGGTAAAAGATCTCAGCCTCGCGGTAATATTCAATATCCTCATAGCACAACCCGATGTAATAGAGATTAACCGATTCAATGAGGTCGTATTTCAAAGCGCTCTGAAATGCATCTATTGCTTTTTCATATTCTTCTAATTTGCGAAGAGCTAATCCCTTATTGAAATGACCACTGGCAAATTCCTCGTTGACAATTGTGCAAAAGTCAAATGATTCCAGTGCCTTTTCGTACAAACCGAGCTGTACATAGATATTTCCCTGGTTGAACCAGGCGTGCGAGGAGTACGGGTTCTGATCGATAAAATTGGAGTAGAATTCAATTCCCTCTGTCATTTTGTCGAGTTCTTCATAACAGTAAGAAATCTCGTAAATTGCCTCGTCATTTTCAGGATTACGAAATAAGGCTCTTTTGAGGTATTTCAGAGCCGGGTCGTATTGTCCCAGGTTCTGATACTCAAAAGCGATATCCATGTAAACTTCATCGAGTTCTGATTCATCGGCAATGGTCAGAGCCCTCTTTAAAGTTGATATAGCTTCTTTGATCTTCCCGTTTTGACTGAGAATTGAGGCCTTTGTTAAATATACTTCGAGATTGTACGGCTCGTAGTCCTCAACCGAGTTTATCGCTGTAAGTGCTTCTGTAAATCGTTCGTTTTGCGCCAGCAATTCAGCTTCTCTTATAAGTAAGTCTGAAGTTGAAGGGTGCTGCTTCTTCGCAATGTCCAAAACTTCAAAAGCCTGCGCATTTTTACGCTCACTGATATAGTAGTCAATGAGGTTTTGAAACTCCTCCACGTCAAAGAAGTATTGATCGCCTCGAGCGAGCATACTTTCGTAACGATTGATAAGTTCTTTAGGGGAGTTGCCGAATAATGAATTAAAATCTTCTTCCATTGCTTTTGCAAAGATGGTTTCATTCAAATTTAGAAAAAAGCCTTTTGCAATATTTGTGAGATAATTATGACTTATTCACAATCTTATTAACGAATGTGGCGAGAACCTTTAAAGCTGAATCTGCTTTATTGAAAATTGCTCGAGCGATCATGATATGCGCTTTGATTTGCGTATTGAAGATTTTAACGTTAATTTCTTCAGTTGGTTGAAGGAATTAATGTTTTTTGAGTGCTAATCACTTGTTATGAAGTCCAGGTAGTTTTTTGGGTGAATAACCTGAAAGTTTGCATTAGGGTATCCTTTTTTCCAACCACCCGGCACTTTTACTTTTTTATTAGGGTTGAACTTGAATTCAAATGCACTTAGCTTTCCGTTTTCTTCTTCAATTAAATCGATTTCCTGTTGATCGTAAGTTCTCCAAAAATAGGAGTTGACTCGTCTTCTTGTGTAGCTGTTGAATTTTAATCTCTCAGTCATGATATAGTTTTCCCATAGTTCTCCTTTATCTTGTCTTAAATGAAGTGGAGCGTAATTTTGAATTACTGCATTCCGAATTCCATTATCATAAAAAAACCATTTTGAGGATTTAGAAATCTCTTTTCTCAAGTTTCCGCTGTAGGCTCTGACTTTATACAGCACGAAAACCTTTGTTAACAAATCGAGATAGTGTTCAACCGTATTTCTGCTAATACCTTTAAGTTGAGAGGCTAGTTCCTCAATGCTTACTTCTTTACCAATTTGAAATGCAATCAGCCTGAGTAAGTCCATTATTTTATCTGACTTTTTTATGCCGTCAAATGATAAAATGTCTTTTAGAAGGTAAGCATTGACAATTGAATCTAAATAATCTTTTTTTTCATCCAGTTCATCGTATTGTGTTAGTTCTGGATATCCTCCGTAAATCAATCGTTCTTCAAGTCTGTCATGGGTTTCTGGTAATTGTTCTGTTTTTGAAAACTCTGACTGGGAGAGAGGGTGTAGTTTGAGAGTAATTTCTCTTCCTACTAATGGCTCACCTAATTTTTGACTCACATCAAATACTGATGAGCCTGTTACCATCACTTTTATGGCAGGATAAGTATCTACTATGAATTTCAGTTTATTCCCTATTTCAGGGATGTGTTGCGCTTCATCAATAACCAGTAGGTTTATATTTTTCAATAATCGATCGTAATTGCCCTGACTTTGTTCGCTCAATAAATCAATTGTTGTGTAATCCTCACCATTCAATAGTAAATATTCTGATTGGTTAATTTCACTGAGGATGGATTTTATCAACTCTGTTTTTCCAACTCTGCGAGCACCTAAAATAATCAGAACCTTTCCGGGGCGTAACTTCTTTTTAACCAGCGGGAGTATGTCTCTTTTGATCTTTTTCAAACTCATCTTTCAGAACAGTTATTGATAATGTTCAAAGTTATAAAGATTTACTCTACTGAAGAAATTAACGTTAATTCCTTCAGTTAGTTGAAGTAATTAATGTAAAATTCTTCAATAAAATCTGTTTTTATTTGATATCATGACAGTTCCTAACTCCTAAATTGAGCTTAAGTCAGGGATAATATAATCCCAGAAATTCAAGTTCAAATTCCAACACTACTAATCGAATTGAGGTCTTTATATTTGCGACCTTAATTAAAGGAAAACCTAACAATGACGTTAATTAAATCAATCTCAGGAATTCGAGGCACAATAGGAGGAAAGCCAAACGAAGGGTTAACACCAACTGATATTGTCAAATTTACTGCTGCCTATGGCACGTGGATCAAAAATCGCAGTAACAATGAAGAAGTACGTGTGGTTATCGGTCGCGATGCGCGCATTTCAGGTGAAATGGTGGAGCAGTTAGTGGTCGGAACGCTGCGCGGACTCGGAATTGATGTGCTCAATCTCGGCTTTTCTACCACGCCAACAGTTGAAGTGGCAGTGGCTAATGAAAAAGCAAATGGCGGAATTATTCTCACGGCAAGTCACAACCCGGCTCAGTGGAATGCACTCAAGCTTTTGAATGAAAATGGCGAGTTTATTTCCGGATCTGACGGTAAAGAAGTTCTTGAAATTGGAGACAAAGCAGATTTTGAATTCGCACCTGTGGATAAAATCGGGAAATATTCAGTTGACGAAAAATATATTGATAAGCACATTCAGGCGGTGTTGGATTTACCACTCGTAGATGTTGAGGCGATCAAAAAAGCAACGTTTAAAGTAGCTGTTGATGCTGTCAACTCAACGGGCGGACTCGCAATTCCAAAATTACTCAAAGCGCTTGGAGTTGAGGAAGTCATTGAACTCTATTGCGAGCCTACCGGTCATTTCCCTCACAATCCGGAGCCATTGCCTGAAAATCTCACTGAGATTTCTTCAACAGTGAAAAAACAAAATGCCGACCTCGGTATCGTGGTAGATCCTGATGTAGATCGTTTAGCACTCGTTTGTGAAGATGGTGAAATGTTTGGTGAAGAATATACACTCGTTGCTGCTGCAGATTATGTTTTGGCAAATACTCCGGGAAATACGGTTTCCAATCTTTCATCGACACGCGCCTTGAGAGATGTTACTGAGAAACACGGCCAGCAATACGCAGCATCGGCAGTTGGAGAAGTTAATGTTGTGGAAAAGATGAAGGAAACCAATGCGATCATCGGAGGAGAAGGAAACGGAGGCGTTATCTATCCGGAGTTGCACTATGGTCGCGATGCACTTGTTGGAGTAGCGCTAATTTTGAGTCACCTCGCTAAATCGGGGAAAAGTCTTTCTTCACTGCGATCTGACTATCCTAATTACCATATTTCAAAAAATAAAATAGAACTTTCACCTGAAATTGATGTGGATAAGATTTTGTCGAGTATGCAACAGCGTTACGCGAAATATGATATCAACACGATTGATGGCGTTAAAATTGAGTTTGAAGATCAGTGGGTGCATTTGAGAAAATCAAATACTGAGCCTATTATCCGCATTTATACTGAAAGTGAAAGTACATCAACTGCGAACAACCTTGCAGAAAAGATAATGTCAGATATTAGAGAAATTATTAAAGAATAGAGCGATGTCAAAAAGGGTTTATTTAGATAATGCCGCTACAACACCCTTAGCCCCTGAGGTTTTTGATGTAATGGCACCAATGCTAAAAGATGTTTTTGGAAACCCCAGTTCTACGCATTTATACGGAAGAGCTGTAAAAGGAAAAATTGAACAGGCGAGAAGAACGGTAGCCAAATTGCTCAATGTAACTCCCGGGGAAATCGTTTTTACATCGGGAGGAACCGAAGCTGATAATATGGCAATAGTCGGAGCCGTAAGAGACTGTGGTGTAAAGCGCATCATTTCGTCTCCCATCGAACATCATGCTGTGCTTCATACAGTTGAGGAAGTTGAGCGACTCAATGGCGTGAAAGTAGATCACGTAAAGTTGACAGCCAATGGTGAGGTAGATCTCAATCATCTCGAAGAATTACTCAAACAGAGTGATGAAAAAACTCTTGTATCGCTAATGCATGCCAATAATGAAATAGGGAATCTTCTTCCATTGAGAGAAGTGGGAGAGATGAGCAGGAAATACGATGCTCTATTTCATTCTGACACGGTTCAAACAATGGGGCATTACCGATTCGATTTGCAGGAGCTACCGATCGATTTTGCAACCTGTGCTGCTCACAAATTTCACGGTCCAAAAGGTGTTGGCTTTCTCTACATCAGGAATGAAGTAAAAATTAAGCCCTTCATCCAGGGCGGAGCACAAGAGCGCAGCATGCGTGGCGGAACTGAAAATGTTTACGGTATTATTGGCCTGGCTAAAGCCCTCGAATTATCACATGAAAATGCTGATGAGCACGAAAAGCACATCGAAGGATTGAAAGATCACATGATGAGCAGGTTAGATGCTGAACTCGAAGGAGTTCGCTACAACGGAATTTGTTGTGATCACGAACGATCGCTCCACACGGTTCTGAACGTTACATTACCGAAAACAGATAAGGCCGAATTATTGTTATTCAATATGGATCTTATGGGAGTAGCTGTATCGGGTGGTAGTGCGTGTACATCAGGCAGTAATACAGGGTCTCACGTGTTGAGGGGTATTGATGTAAGTATGGAGAGACCGAGTGTGCGTTTTTCATTTAGCCGCTACAATACGAAGGAAGAAGTTGATTACGCAATTGATTGTTTGTTGAAAATCTATCAAAAGGAAAAAGTTTAGTGCGCATAACGTTATTAGGGACAGGAACATCACAGGGAGTGCCGGTTATCGGATGCAAGTGTGATGTTTGTCAATCGTCAGATCCAAGAGATAACAGACTCAGAACCTCTATCATGGTTGAAACGGAAGGAAAAACGATAGTCGTGGATACCGGCCCTGATTTTAGACAACAAATGCTCAGCGAAAATGTAAATCAACTCGATGCTGTGCTTTTTACTCATGAGCATAAAGATCACATGGCCGGACTAGATGACATCAGAGCCTTCAACTTTATTCAGCGCAAGGAAATGACAGTTTATGCCAGCGACAGAGTTCAAAAGGCTTTAAAGCGCGATTATTTCTATGCTTTTGAAGAGAAAAAGTATCCCGGAGTTCCTCAAATCCATTTAACTGATTTACACAATGAGCCTTTTGAAGTGGAAGGTATCAACATCATCCCGATAGAGGTGATGCACTATAAAATGCCTGTCTTTGGTTTTCGCTTTGGCGATTTCACTTACATCACGGATGCAAATTACATTTCACGTAAAGAAAAAGAGAAGATAAAAGGTTCAAAAGTGATGGTGATCAATGCCTTGCGCAAGACAGATCACATTTCTCATTTCACACTCGATGAAGCTGTTGACCTCGTCAACGAACTCGATGTAGAAGAAGCTTACATTACGCATATTTCGCACCAAATGGGGCTTCACAAAGAAGTTGAAAACGAGTTACCTCAAAATATCCATTTGGGATATGACGGTCTTAAAATTGAGCTTTAGTCGTTTTCGATCTTATTTTTTAAAGCTCTTATTTCATATTCTTTTGCAAGCAATGTTGAAATATTTGCTTCAATCGTAATTATCTGCTTCATCACGGGGAATGAAAGCCTCCCTTTACCAATAGAGTTTGTGACGAGTAGATTGAAGTAATTGAAAATTAGGATAGCTTGTTGCAAAAAGTCTTTTTTCACAACTTTAAAGCCTAATTTTTCAGCCGTCCGCTCATTGAGAATGTAACTCGTCCCTTTTATTTTAATATCGAGATCTTTCTTTTCCTTTTGCTCATCTATAAGGTTGATGAGTCCGTTTAAAAATTCTTTAATGATGAATTGCTTTCGTTGTTGAGCATTCCAGTTAGAATCAATTACATAAACATAATCCAGCAGCGTTCCACCGTGAAGCTTGATAATTCCGTCCTGTCCATTTTCGGTTAAAAGCAAAAGTGATTGATAAGTGAGTTTGCCTTTCTCAACCATTACAGGAACATCCAAAAAAGGAGCGATAATCGTAATGACAATCGGGAAGAGTAGGGCGGGCAACAAATAAAGGTTCGCTACAAACCCGATCACGGAAAAAATGATAATAATGGTCAGAGCCAGAAGCCCTACCTTTATCTGAACATTGCGTTGTTCCTTCTTCGTCTTTTGGTAAAATGGGTGTTTCAAAACGCGGCTATTTGCCGTTGATAGTTTTCACCACAATTCCTTTTAATTCACTGCCCAGCCAGTAGTTGTTTTTGGACTTACTTTTGAAGAAGCTTTTATCGATTTTCGAGTTTTTAGATGAGTCTAAAATCGTTGCTCTAACTGGTTTTCCTTCTTCGAGTTGCGGTATTGGTAAATCGATGAGTTGTCGGGGTTCTACGGCTAATTTATCGACAAATAATTCAATCGAAATATCGTTTTTGAGGAACGTATTGTAAACCGGATAAATAGTTTCAAGCGATGACATGCCAAATGCAGCATTGTCAAATTCCCGTGCTTTTTCCTCGATGTTTTGAGGCGTGTGATCAGTAGAAATAGCATCGATGGTTCCGTCTTTGAGTCCTTCGATTAAAGCTTGCCTGTCTGCCTCGGTGCGGAGTGGCGGATTCAACTTTAGGTTGGTGTCAAAGTCTTCGAGGTCTTTATCGGTCAGAGCCAAATTCATGTACGAAACATCACACGTTACCGGGATTCCGTCATCTTTTGCGGATCTGATAATCTCCACACTTTCTTTGCTGCTAATAGAAGAGAAGTGGATAGATGAGTCGCAGTATTTCGCGAGATCAATGTCGCGCTTGAGTTGAATTTCTTCAGAAAGTGAAGGCATGCCTTTTAATCCGAGCGAAGTGCTCATCTTGCCTTCGTTCATTTGACCATTTTTGTTCAATGATTTGTCGCTGGCAAAGCTCATTACCGGCATTCCCGAATTTTTAGCGTAAAAGAGAACGCGCCTCAGTAAATCGGCATTTTGGATGGCGTTTTTGTGATCGGTAAGTGCCACGATTCCAGCATCTTTCATGTCGTACACCTCGGTGATGTCTTCACCGAGCAAGCTTTCAGATGCGGCTCCGGCTATGTGAATATTTGTTTTGGTTAGTTGGGCTTTTCCTTTGACATAGTTCACCACGCTTTTCGAGTCGATAGCGGGTTGTGTATCGGGCATGAGTAGAACATCGGTAAAGCCGCCATGTTGTGCTGCCTGTGATCCTGAGGTGATATCTTCTTTGTGCTCATTACCTGGATCGTTGAAAGAAACATGCAAATCAAACCAACCGGGTGTGAGGATGAGTTTTTTGCCGGTAATGACTTCATCGGCCTGCTGGTTGAGGTTCTGACCAATAGCTTTTGTTATTCCGTTTTCAATAATGACATCGGCTGTTTTGCGGTGCCACTTGCTCCCGGGCCAAATGATTTGTGCGTTTTTGATGTGCAGCGTTGACATGCGTTTTATTTTATGAACCTCAATAACAGAATTTCAATTCCCAAAAATAACAATGCGAGGACGATACACCATTTCCAAAGCGAACTTTGTTGCCCGATGGAACTCACAAAGTTACCCAGTGAGGTGTTGTCGCCCGTTAAAACCTGTGCTTTATTCCAGTTGTTTTGCTCGATCAATTGCTCGATTTCACTCTCGCTCATGAATGACAGTTCAGACTCGCTACTGCCATAATTGAATGCTGTGTAAGTGAGTAGCGAGTCTGTATCGTTCGTGATTTCATACACTCCTGATTCGGTCACGTTTTCTCGTGCACTGATTAGCAGTTTATCACCTTGAGGAATAACTTGCGGAATGAATTTGTTTTCTCTGTTTTCGATCGGAGCCATTTTTACCAACTCGTCTTTCATTCCTTGCGAACGATTGATTGTCAAATTGCTTTTTTCGCCAATCGTGTTGTAGTAAGAACCCGCATTTTGAGATTGAAATGCCATTTCAAAAAGGATGGGGAGTAGGAGTCCGCCCTGTTTGAAGGTTGTTTCCTCAATGGCTGATGTCCACAGGTAAACTTTTCCGTTTTCGTGCTCGATTTCCAGTAAAACCGGTGAGTCGTCTTCCGTTTTGATAACCGGTATGGCCGGCTTTGCACCGCGCTCAAATCGGTATTGTTTTGTGATTGATGGCCAAACAGGATTTTTTGGTTTTTTGCTGAAAACACCTCTGAATATTGGATGCTCAAGATTTATCGTTCCAACTCGTTTCTTTGTCGTATCCGCTTCACCGAGTCTTCCGGCTCCAATTTTTTCAAGCAGCAAGTTAATTGCTTCACGGTCAGATCCCGGGAATACAATGCCAGTACCACCTTGCGAGACGAACGATTCAAACTCTGACCAAAATCCGGCCGATTTCAAATCAACGCCATTTGCGATCAGTGCCGATGCGTTTTTCCACGACTCAAAATCCGGCTCCGTTTGGCTCTGACCGAGATATTTAAAAGCTTCATCAGTTGCGTAAATACGTTCGATTGTTTTAGTACTTTCCTGAGGCTGGATCTCGACAATATTTAAAGCTTTGGGAACTTCAAATGTGAAGTGGAATCTGTTGTCGAAATCTGCAGCATCGTTCTCAATTTGAATAATTCCGTAGTGCGCGCCAGCATCCTGAACGGTAAAGTAAATTGTGGTATCGTTTTGACCGGGAGATAGATCAGCCTTGAGGATATTTTGCATTTTGCCGTCTATGCGAACTTCAAGCGAGGAAGAAATGTTTTCATCTCCTG
>NZ_JAVLBN010000012.1:0-53612 GCF_031581065.1 Salibacter sp. | reverse complement strand
GACAGGCATATTTTTTAAAGAGGTGTTCTTTTGTATTTGGATCAAATTCCACAGGTTTAAACCAAAGATTAATTGAAAAATCATCACTATTTCCAAATACTAGCTCGTTAGGTGTTGGTATCTCTATGAAATCATCAACACCATCAAAGTCATATGCACTATTCGGATCCCCAAAACGATCAGTCGTTAATGAAACTCCTCCAAATAGATTACCATCATTGTTGAATGTACTCTCATCATTTGCGTTTCCATTAAATGGATACCATGCAATGAGTCCGTTTGAAGGTACATTAGGAGGGAGGGTCTGACTATAAGCGAAAGAGCTGTTCAAGACAAATAAAAGTGAAAAAAGTAGCTTTAGTTTGGGCATAGCTTGGATATTACCTCCAAAACTAATGATTTGATATGTTTTATTGAAATTTATGCTTGTTATAAAAGAAACCCTCACCCAAAAGTATTGGATGAGGGCTAATTATTAGAATAATGATTGTTCAATTATTTAAAAGCATTAATTCCGGTGATATCCATACCAGTAATTAACAGGTGAATGTCATGGGTGCCTTCATAAGTAATAACTGATTCGAGGTTGGCCATGTGGCGCATAATGGGGTATTCATTCGTGATTCCCATTCCGCCCAGAATTTGGCGAGCTTCACGGCCAATATTCAGAGCCATATCTACATTGTTTCGCTTAGCCATAGAGATTTGTCCGGGAGTTGCTCTTCCTTCATCTCTGAGTTGACCAAGACGAAAAGTCAATGTTTGTGCTTTTGAGATTTCAGTAATCATTTCAGCTAACTTTTTCTGTTGGAGCTGGAAGGATGCTATTGGCTTGCCAAACTGAGTTCGTTCTTTAGCATATTTTAAAGCCGCATCATAACAATCCATAGCTGCGCCAATTGCTCCCCAGGCTATTCCGTAGCGAGCAGAGTTTAAACAGGAGAGTGGTCCGCCAAGTCCTTTCTTACCCTGGAAAATATTTTCTTTTGGGACTTTTACATCATTGAAAATCAATTCTCCGGTTGCTGAAGCACGCAGCGAATGCTTCCCTTTCATTTCAGGCGTTTCAAAACCTTCCATGCCTCTTTCTACAACTAAACCCTGAATTTCACCTTTTTCATTTTTTGCCCATACAACTGCGATATCAGCAAAGGGAGCATTTGAAATCCACATTTTAGCTCCGTTCAAAATCACATGATCACCATCTTCTTTGAAATTAGTAATCATACTGCCCGGGTCAGATCCGTGATCGGGCTCTGTGAGTCCAAAACAGCCAATCATTTCACCACTAGCAAGCTTTGGTAAATACTTCTTTTTTTGTTCTTCAGATCCGTACTTCCAAATTGGGAACATTACCAGTGAAGATTGAACTGAAGCCGTAGATCTAACTCCGGAATCAACACGTTCGAGTTCCTGCATGAGTAATCCGTAAGTGACCTGACTCAATCCGGGGCCTCCATATTCCTCAGGAATGTATGGACCAAAACAACCATGATCAGCAAGACCCTTTAGTATTTGATTTGGAAACTCTGATTTTTCGTAATAATCTTCAATGATTGGTGATACCTCTTGCTTTAACCAGGTTCTAAGTGAATCGCGCATGAGTTTTTGTTCATCGCTCAAAAACTCATCCATCATAAAATAGTCATGCGCTTCAAAATTATCAGCCATATTTTTGTTTTTTTCTTGTCTTAAAGTTGAGTTCAAAAGTATTTATTTTACCTCGTTTCATAACTTCATTGAGTTACTTTATAAATACTAAACTACTTTTGTAATGTGGTAACAAACAAAAACCCATATTGGTTGAGTCCGTCAAACGACACAGTTTTTGTTGGCATCATGCCCTGTGTTAAAAGCGGATCTGAAAATGAGCAACTTTTTCATCATACATTATCAGCCCCTAAAGATTCTGACTACAGTCATTTTTTTTCGCAGCGTACAACTTCGTTTACTGCCGATTGGATTTTCTTCCTCTTTCTTGGTATATTGTTTTTGTTGGCTTTCATGAGGCGATACAGTGGAAGGCAACTAAATGAAGTACTTACTTCTTTTTGGAATAGTCGCTTTTCAAATCAGTTGATTAGAGAAGAGGGAGCTTTTGTAGGAAATGTAAATGTTGTGTTGTTGCTCAATTCTTTTTTGCTTCTAGGTTTTTTTGGATTCAAACTCTGGCTTTTTATATATGGAGATAATCCCGGTGAACTTCCGGCTCTTGGAGTGTATGCCGTAATTTCAGCTTCTTTGGTTGTACTGTTTTTAGTCAAGTTACTCGTTCATCGGTTATTTGCAGGGCTTTTTCAGGTTGGTGATTATCTCAAAGATTACCTGTGGCATTATTTCCAGTTTTTTCAAATACTTAGTGTGGGGCTATTGCCAATAGCAATTATTAGTAGCTATACACCATCATTCACTAGCTTTACATGGTTAATTGTAGTGGTTTGCATTTTGTTAATCGTATTCATAATTAGGTTGCTAAAAACATTTTATCGATCTGTGGCTGAGTATAAAATTTCTCCTTTATACATTATTTTGTACCTTTGCGCCTTCGAAATTCTACCCTGGATTATTACTTGTAAGTGGCTATTGGAAGTCGTTTAATCTGGTAGTTGAGTAGGTAAACGCAAAAAATACGGAGGGATTCACGTTGAAAGTTAAAAGTATCTTAGTTTCACAGCCCAAGCCCGACAATGAAAGATCGCCTTATTTTGATCTGGCAGACAGGCTAAAGCTCAAGATTGATTTTAGGCCATTCATTCACGTTGAAGGTGTACCCGCGCAAGAATTCAGAAAACAAAAGGTTGGTATCCTCGAGCACTCGGCTGTAATTTTTACGAGTCGAAATGCTGTTGATCACTTCTTTAGAATGTGTGAAGAAATGCGCGTTAATGTGCCTGAGTCGATGAAATATTATTGTATTTCAGAGTCTACAGCATATTATCTTCAAAAGTATGTGGTGTACAGAAAGCGTAAAATTTTCCACGGAAAGCAACGCTTTGTCGAGTTGATGGATGTCATGAAACGCCACAAGAAGGAAAAGTTTCTTTTACCGTGTTCTGATATCCTCAAGAAAGATATTCCAAAATTGCTCGATAAAGAAGGTTATTCTTACACGAAAGCGGTTTTTTATCGCACTGTGTGTTCAGACCTCAGTGATTTGGAATCTGTAAAATACGATATGCTGGTATTCTTTAGTCCGGCTGGTATAGAATCACTCTTCAAAAACTTTCCCAACTTTGAACAGGGAGATACGCGCCTCGCAGTTTTTGGTCCCACAACGACTAAAGCTGTTGAAGATCGCGGTTTGAGAGTTGATATTCAAGCTCCAACGAAAAATGCTCCTTCCATGACAATGGCTATTGAGCAATACGTTAAAGAAAAGAATAAAAAGAAGTAAAAAGAATTACATTTACTTTTGAAGGGGTAACAGCTAGGCTCGTTACCCCTTTTTTGTATCATGGAACAAAGGCTCACAAAACAAGAACGTCTCAATAAGCAGGATGCCATTCAGGCACTCTTTAAGAAAGGCTCATCTATTAAAGAACGGCCTTTCAGGTCTTTGTTCATTATTGAAGAAAGTGAAGGTGAAATTCCTGTTCAGGTTTTGTTTGTTGTGCCCAAAAGAAAACTGAAGCTAGCTGTTGATCGTAACAGGATGAAACGGTTGATGCGGGAGGCCTACAGGAAAAATAAATCTACAGTTTATCAAACAGCTGCTTCAAATGGTAAAAAGGTTACTGTGGCTTTGATCTTTACAGGTCATAAACCCATCGGTTATTCAACAGTTGAAGATAAAATAATCCTAATTTTACAGCGTTTACAAAAAACGCTAATTAATGAAACCTCAAACGCTTGATATTCGCAAATAATAGAGCTATTTTAAAGTCATTTGAGGTAAACAAGTTTTAGATAAATGAAACGAGCGCTAAAAATTCTTTCCATTTCAATATTTTCAGCAGCACTGATCGGTAGCGGAATTCTTTTTACTGCCGGTAAATCTGCTGATAACTATTTCCAAATTGCTAAAAACATTGATATTTTCAATACGCTATACAAGCAAATCAATGTGTACTACGTGGATGAAACAAAACCGGGCAAGCTGATTAAGACAGCGATTGATGCCATGTTAGATTCACTCGATCCTTACACGGTTTTTTATCCTGAAAGTGATATTGAAGATTATAAATTCATGACCACTGGTCAGTACGGAGGAATTGGAGCATTGATCAGAACCGTGGATAATCACGTTGTAATTGCTGAACCTTACGAGAATTTTCCGGCCCAAAAAGCGGGCTTGAGAGCTGGCGACCGAATCATAACTGTTGATGGAGACACGGCTATTGGTAAAAATTCTTCTGAGATGAGTAAGGTTCTGAAAGGACAACCGGGCACGAAACTGGAAATGGTTGTTGATAGACCCGGATCTGACCAATACCTCGAAGTAGAAGTGATCAGGGAAGAAGTGAAAATCGATGAAGTCCCATACTACGGTAAAGTTAAAGAAGGGGTTGGATACATCAAGCTCAACAGCTTTACTGAAACGGCTTCTAGTAATGTGAAAAAAGCTCTTGTCGATTTGAAAGAAAACGAAGGAGTTAAATCTGTAATCCTCGATCTTCGAGGAAACGGGGGCGGACTCCTTCGCGAAGCTGTTAACATTGTAAACTTATTCGTGCCTAAAGGTACGGAGGTGGTTTACACAAAAGGAAAAAACGAAGAGTGGAACCGCAGTCACCGAACGATAAATGATCCGGTTGACCTCGAAATTCCTTTGACTGTATTGATCGATGGTTCTTCAGCATCAGCATCAGAGATTGTGGCCGGAACAATTCAGGATCTCGATCGCGGTGTGGTAATTGGGCAAAACTCTTTTGGTAAAGGACTTGTTCAGCAAACGAAAGATCTTTCTTACAACACAAAGATGAAAGTGACAGTTGCCAAGTATTATATCCCTAGTGGCAGATGCATTCAGCGACTCGATTATTCGCACAAAGATGAAGATGGAAAAGCAACTGAAGTACCTGATTCTTTGCGCAAAGAATTTGAAACTGAAAACGGCAGAACTGTTTTAGACGGAGCCGGAATTGAGCCTGATATCAAGGTTGAAAATCAAAAAGCGTCTCCTATTTTACAGGTGCTGCTTGGTAAAAGCCTCATTTTCGATTACGCCACGCATTTCAGAAATGAGAACGACACAATTCCGCAAGCTTCAACCTTCCAGTTGTCTGATAAACAATATGCCGATTTTGAAAAGTGGTTGAGCTCAAAAGAATACGAGTACACAACCCGGACAGAAAAAATGCTCGAAAAACTCGAGGAAGCAACGAAAAAAGAAAAGTACTACAATGAGATCAAAGATTCGTACGCTGAGCTCAAGCAAAAAATGCATCACAATAAAGCAAAAGACTTAAAAACTTTTCGCGATCAAATTGATAAAGTGCTGGAAAACGAAATTGCATCACGTTACTATTACCAAAAGGGAAGAATTCAGGCATCTCTCAACGAAGATGATGATGTGGCAAAAGCAATTGAGGTTCTGAACAATAACGAGAAGTACTCTGGAATCTTAACAGTTTCGGCTAAATAAGATGCTGTTTGGTTCAAAATGGCATAGAATAATAGATATCATAGCCCTTTCGCTCCTTTGCGTAGGGCTATTTTTTTCAAAAGCATTTGTCAGTATTGGCGCCATCACGTTTGCTGTCAACTGGTTTTTGAAAAAAGATTTACTGGTCAGAACCAAAAGCTTTTTTACCGATCGGCTTGCATGGATTCTCTTAATCGTATTTCTTCTCCATGTAATAGGGTTGAGCTGGACAAACGATTTTGATTACGCCCTCAAGGATTTGCGCATCAAGCTTCCATTACTTCTTTTTCCAATCGCATTTTCAACGTTCATGCGACTGTCAGATCTCGAAACAAAAATCATATTAGGTTTTTTTATTTCCAGTGCCCTGGTGAGCACCATTATCAGCTACAACCTTTATTTGACACAATATCCTGATCAGATTTCTGATATCCGCAACATCTCAAAATACATCTCTCATATTCGATTTAGCCTGCTGATCGTGATGGCGATTATTTTTATCGCTGAAGGAATTAGGCAGCGGTACATTTTAGGAAAATGGAGAATTATTGGCGCTCTTTTAATACTGTGGTTCGTTTACTTCCTAACTGTCATCAATGTGATTGGCGGATTTGTTGCTCTCGGGCTAGGAGCATTAACAGCGCTAATCTACTTTACACGAGAAGCTTCTAAAAAGCTGGCCATCTTTTTTTGGGGTGCATTTATTGTGCTGTTCATAGCAACAGGTTGGTGGATGTTCGATACGGCAAAGAACTACCTCACTGTGAAGCAGGATTTTGATTATTCGCAAGAATACACACCTTACGGTGATGTTTATGTGACAGACTTAGAAGATAAGCGAGTAGAAAACGGCTATTACATCACTCATTTTGTCGCTTACGGAGAATTGCGAAGAACATGGGAGAAACGCAGTGACGTTCCGTTCGACAGCCTCGATGCAAAAGGCCAGCGGATTGAAATGACGATGAAGCGATTCATTACATCAAAAGGACTCAAGAAAGACCGGGATGGAGTTATGGCTCTGACCGATGAAGAAATTAAAGCCATTGAAAACGGAGTGGCAAGTGTCCGTTACATGGATGCGAGCGGAATAGAACTTCGCTATCTCAAAATTTTGTTCGAGTTCAACAATTACCTGGAAGGATTTAGTCCGCAGGGAAACTCTCTCACGATGAGGCTCGAATACATGAAAACAGGTTGGCACATTTTTACTCAAAACCCACTTTTTGGAGTTGGAACTGGTGATGTTCAGGCTAGTTTTGACAAGGCTTATGATGAACTCAACTCCCCGCTAAAAGGAGATTACAGGCGCAGAGCTCACAACCAGTTTCTCACCTTCTTAATCACATTTGGAGCAATTGGTTTTGCTTTAGTGTTGTTCAGCTTTGTTGCACCTTTTTGGTCAGAACCTAACGCGCGATCATTGGTGTACATCCTTTTCTTTGTTGTTGCGATTTCTTCGATGTTGAGTGAGGATACTTTGGAAACGCAAGTAGGCGTTACATTCTTCGCGTTTTTCAACTCATTCCTGTTACAGGGTTTGCCGCGTCATTTTTCCAATAAAGATCGGTAGACTTCAAGCGTTTTTTGCGCTGTTGCTTCTTTAGTGAAGTTTTCGAGCAGTTTTGTAGCTCCCTCAATCATTTCCTTTTTCAAAGCTTCATCCTTGAGGTATCGCTCAATTTGGTCGGCAAGTTTTTCAGGGCTTTTTACCGGGGCGATTAATCCTGTTTTTTCATTTTGAACAATCTCTGGAATTCCGCCAGCTTCTGTAGCCACAACCGGAATTTCACACCCAAACGCATCGAGAATGGATGTCCCTAAACCTTCTGTTTTTGATGTGATGAGGAAAATGTCAAAATCTGATATGATTTCGAGAACATCTTTCTGGAATCCTGTCATGAAAATGTGATCAGCAATTCCTGAATTGTTGACGAGTTCTTGAACTTCACTTTTGAGCGGACCATCACCAACTATCACAAATTGGGCATCAGAGCCACGGCTAACGATTTCTTTAGCAGTTTCAATGAATGTTGGATAATCCTTGTGATCAGCTAGAGCTGCTACATTTCCGATTATTGGTTTATCTGGATTCAGCCCCAATTTTTCAATTAGAGGATGACTGATCTTGCGCTTCTCGTAGCGTGATTTATCAACTCCTGAGTAAACAGTTTTTAATAGAGACTTATCGCGAATTGAAGGAGCTGTAATCTCTTTGATCATGTCACTTACGCACAGTATGGCTCTGACCATTGGGTGATTGTACTTCCATTTTGAAAGCGGAGATTTTGAAACAGAAAAATCAACTCGCCTGCTTACGATTATAGGACAATCATTCCCAAAAAATGAAGCGGCCATTACAGCGAAAGTATGCGCGTGTGAGTCGTGAACGTGAATAATGTCGATCTTTTCTTTCCTGCAAACATGCTTTACAGCTTTTGCAAACAGTGGATTTACAGAAAAGCGTTCTTTAACCTCTGTGCATGGCCAGTTTTGACTTTTACAGCGTTTGGCCATTTCTCCATCTTTTGCGCAGAGAATGTGTTGATCAATGTCTTTTTTGAAGAGTTCTTCAGCTAGATAAGCGAGTTGTTGTTCCCCTCCACGCCACGATGTTGGCGTTGATATGTGCAATGTTTTGGGATTACGCACCACGCTGAATTTTAAGTAATTTGGAATATTTCAAATACGTAGCGTAGGCAGAATACCAGGCGATTTTGAATCCGGCTTTACCATCGAGTAGTCCGAGTCTCAATAAATATCCGCCAACAAATTTCGCAAACGGGTTGATGAACAATTTCAACCAATTTGATTTTTTACCTTTTTTGAAAGCGGCTTTGCTTGAAATATCAGTGAATTTGTGAATTTGCTTGAGATGCTGATCAAATGAATAAAAACTGTAGTGGAGTAAATGGCCGTCAAGTAACTTTTCAGAACTGCCTTTTTCTAACTCATAACGATCGTGCGGATTGAGGCCTGTCCATTTTCCCTTTCGTGAATCCCAAAGCCGCAGCTTGATATCCGGGTACCAGTTGCCGTGCCTGATCCATGAACCGCAATAGTTTGTCAGTCGCTTTACTTTGTAGCCATCAGCCGAAAAGCTTTCTTTGGCTTTAATAATGCTTTTTGTGAGCTCTTCATCTAACGCTTCATCAGCATCGAGTGAAAGAACATGCGGATATTTGGCTTGTGTAATCGCCCAGTTTTTTTGTTCAATGTGCCCATCAAATTTATGAGTGACAAAGCGAGCACCTTTTTCCTCACATATTTCTTTTGTGCGATCAGTAGAAAAGCTGTCAACCACCACAATATCATCAGCTACAGGCTTGAGCGAATCGAGGCAGCGACCTATGTTCTGCTCCTCGTTGAAGGTTATTATGACAGCACTTATCGGGGTCATTCCTGCAAATAAACACGTTTTACCCGACCTGAGACGCTTGTGAGCACTTCATACGGAATCGTTTCCATGATTTTGGCGAGTTGTTGCACTGTTTGGTTCTGACCAAAAACAATGACTTCATTACCTTCTTTTACATCGGTCAGATCCGTAATATCCAGCATGCACATATCCATGCACACATTTCCAATGATCGGAGCCGGTTGGTTGTTGATCAACATATTGGCCTTTCGGTTTCCCAGTCTACGATCGAGGCCATCAGCGTAACCGATGCTTACAGTTGCGATGCGCATTTTCTTAGAGGCTTTTTCTGCACGTCCGTAACCAACTGTTTCACCCGCTTCAATTTCGCGTATTTGTACAATCTCTGACCGAAGCGAAGAAATGTGTTTCAGCTTTGGTTGAAGTTCTTTGTCACCGGTAACTCCATAAATTCCGAGTCCGAGACGAACCATGTCGAATTGCGCATCGGGGAAACGGGAAATACCTGATGAATTGAGAATGTGTTTTTGAAAGCTGTAACCGAGTTCTTTTTTGAGCTTTTGTGCGATACGTTCAAACTTTTCGATTTGACCGAGAGTGAATTCGTTTTCATTTGGATCTTCGCTCACAGCAAGGTGCGACATCACAGAGGTTACTCTTACGCTCGGCTCTGACCGTAATTGTTCAATCAATTCATCAATTTGATGTTCCTCAAACCCGAGTCGGTTCATGCCGGTGTCAACCTTGATATGAATGGGGTAAGGGTTTTCAAATTCACTGGCTGATTTCTTCAACTTTTCAGTAAAAGCACGAAATCCTCGCAGATTGTAAATCTCCGGCTCAAGATTAAAACGGATCATCGCTTCGTAGCCGCTCTGCTCAGGACTCAAAACCATAATGGGCAACTCCACACCGGCAAGTCTCAGGTTGATGCCTTCATCCGGATAAGCGACCCCAAGATAATCGACATCATTTGCCTGGAGTAAATTTCCGATTTGCGTGATCCCACTTCCGTAAGCAGCGGCTTTCACCATGACCATCAACTTCACATTTGGCTTGAGAACACTGCGGTAAACATTGAGGTTGTGGATGAGGTTGTCGAGCGAAATATTCAATATTGTCTCGTGTGTCTTTTCCTGGAAAACGTAATCGAGTTTTTGAAAATTAGATTTTGACGATCCGGCAACTAAAATGAAATGCTCTTCAAATGTGAGCAGGTCTTCTTTTTCCAGCAACTCATCAACACCCTTATAAAATGCCTGATTCTCGTAATTGAATTGTGTTTTGTTGTTGCAAAACCCGGGACCAATTCCTATGAACCGCTCGATGATGTTTTGCTGTAAAATATTCGCGATCTCCTCAAATAGTTGTGGTTTAGGTTTTCCGGCAGGATCTGAAAGGATTACTGTTTTTTTAGCCTTTTTTCCCTGTTGCAAGAGAAAGTTCATGGATTTGCGAATATCGCTGAGATCTTCACATTTAAGGTTACTCACGAGAGTAGATCCGTAAATTCCAGACTTCATCTCCATGGCGTTTTCACGCATATCGAGAAGCTTGCTATTTTGTCGCGTTTTGAATTTCATAAAAACATTTTCGGCAAAGAGGCTGATAATCTTCTTTTTCGCCCAAATGAACGAGTGCCTCTGCTTTGCTTATACGGTTTGAGTGGTTGGCGAGGTTCCCGCATTTCACACAAACAGCATGAACTTTGGTAACGTATTCTGCAACAGCCATGAGGTTAGGGATCGGGCCAAAGGGATGACCTTTAAAATCCATGTCGAGTCCGGCTACTATAACTCTTGCACCTCTGTTAGCTAGTTGGATACAAACTTCAGTGAGTTCATCGTCAAAAAACTGGGCTTCGTCAATTCCCACAACATCAACGTTATCTGCTAAAATAGCAATGTTACCTGATGACGGAACAGGAGTTGAGCTAATCGAGTTTTCATCGTGGCTCACAACCTCTTCTTCGTGATAACGCGTGTCGATTTGTGGTTTGAAAATTTCAACCCTTTGTTTGGCAAATTCGGCACGTTTTAATCGCCTTATTAATTCCTCGGTCTTGCCCGAGAACATTGATCCGCATATGACTTCTATCCAACCACTTTTAGCGTGGTGATTGATCGTATCTTCTAAAAACATTAAGGATGATTAAAAAATCAACATAGGAGACACACAAATCTAACTAAATTTGCGTTGTACAAAGGTGAATATAATTGAACCAAAATGCCGATAAAAACAGAAGAATTAAAAGAGATTGCCCTAAAACAAATTGAGTTGCTCAACAGTGATGCTGATGTGTTGAAATCATCTCAGCAGTTGAGCGAGAAACAAATCGATGAACTTTTAAGTCATGTTCAGCAGGTTCAACAAAAATTATCGGTGTTGAAATTCATGTTGGAATTGCCTGATAGCGAAGAAGTGGTTGTCACCCAAAACGCTGTTGAGTCAAACAGCGAAAAAGAAGAAAAGTCTGTTCAAGACAAATCAATCATGCATCAGGTAGATGAATTTGAAGAATCAATTGCTGAGGATGCTGAAGAGGTGAAAGAAGAAGAGCAACGGTCAGAGCCTGAGTCCGAAACCAAAAGTGAAGAAAAGCCGGAAGAACAAAAGACAGAGCCGGTTGAGGAAAAGAAAGAAGAAATCGAAGAGGAACAGCCAAAAGCAGATTCTGAAGATTCGGCTGAGAAAACCGAAGATCGCTCTGAGGAAAAAAGTGAGAAAGTTGACGAAAAGTCGGCTGAGAAGGGATCTGACCAGGAGACAGAACAAAAATCAACAATTGAGGATTCAACGCCAACCAATAATTCACTTGCCGATTATCTCGGCAGCAAAAGAATCGATGACCTGAAAACGGCAATAGGGTTAAACGAACGCTTTTTGTTTTCAAATGAACTGTTTGATGGAAATATGGAAGCGTTCAACAGGGCATTGAGTGAATTGAATCATTTGGAAAGTTACGAACACGCTAATAATTACGTTGAAAAACAACTCAAGCCAACTTATGAGTGGGACATGGAAAGTGAGACAACAGTTGCTTTTATGTCGTTAATTCAACGTAGATTTATGTAAAATTTTAACCGCTTTATGGAGACTGAAAACAAGCTTAAAAACAAAGAACATTTTCGCCACTTGCTTAGTATAGCAATGGCTGACGGTATTTTAGATAAGGCAGAACTCGATTTTTTATTTAAAATCTCAAACCAGTTTTACATTACTCGTGAAGAGTTGAGTGAGATCATTCAAAAACCGAATGAGTTTCACGATGAAAACATCAAGCTCACTCAGCAAGATCGTGCTGAGCAACTTTACGATCTCGTGGAAATGATGAACCTTGACGGTGAAGCTGATCAACGCGAGAAAGAGCTGTGCATGAGTTTTGGCGTTGCGATGGGAGTTGATTCTGAAAAAATTGAAGATTTCATCAAAGCCATTGCTGATAAAATTGAGTCTGGCGAATCGAAAGAAGCAATCGTGAGCAGCTTAGTAGAAAAAGGCATCTAATATGGCCATTCTTTATTTGGTTCCCACACCAATTGGTAATTTGGAGGATATCACGGTCAGAGCCCTGTCAGTTCTCAAAGAAGTGGATTTGATTCTGGCCGAAGATACCCGTCAAACCGGAAAGTTGCTCAAGCACTTTAGTATTGACAAGCCGCTCAAATCTTTTCATCAGCACAACGAACACAAGCAAGTAGAAAAAGTAGTTGAGTTGTTAGAAGAAGAGCAAACACTAGCTCTGGTTTCTGACGCGGGAACTCCCGGAATTTCAGATCCCGGATTCTTACTCGTTAGAGAATGCGTAGCTCACGACATTGAAGTGCAAACGCTTCCCGGTGCAACAGCTTTTGTCCCGGCTTTGGTAAACTCTGGTTTGCCGTGCGACAGGTTTTTGTTTGAAGGTTTTCTTCCTCATAAAAAAGGGAGACAAACACGCCTAACCAAACTTGCTGAAGAGGAACGAACCATCGTTTTTTATGAATCACCTCATAGGTTGGTGAAAACACTCAAGCAACTCAGCGAGTTTTTTGGATCTGACCGAAAAGCAGCAGTTTGCAGAGAGTTGACTAAAATACACGAGGAAACCAAACGCGGCTCACTTGAGGAATTACATGAATATTACGATTCCAAAGGTGTTAAAGGCGAAATTGTAGTTGTTGTGGAAGGACTCGGCAGGAAGTCGTGAATAAAAAGCAAATAGCCATATTCTTTATATTGTTGGTACTGGCCTGCCTCAGCGGACCATTGAGTTTCCCGATTCCCGGAAGTGAAGTAGATATATCACTCCAAACACTTTTTCTTGTTTTACCGGCTTTTGTTTTCCCTTTGAAAACAGCGTTGTTTCTAGTGGTGAGCTATCTGTTTTTGGGTGCTTTGGAATTGCCCGTTTTCTCAGATGGGAAATCAGGAATTCCGGTTTTACTGGGTCCTCACATTGGCTTTTTTATGGGGTTTTTGATTTCAAACGTTGTTGCAAGTGTTCTGAAAAAGATACTTGGACAAAGGTTTTGGCCAATATTTATTAACTTTAGCATCAGTCAGTTTGCGACCTTAATTGTCGGGTTTATCGTATTGTCTATAATACAAGACAATCTTCAAATTATGCTCGAAAGCTTAACATTTATACCCGGCTTGCTGGTTAAGTCTTTGATTGGTTCTGGTTTAATTGCTTGCTTGAGAGCGAGAAACCTAATTTGGCACGAACATTGAACTATATGATGCAAAAGGAGGAAATCATGAAAAGAATAGGAATCGTTTTCGTGGTGTTATTTGGCCTCAGCATGCTTCATGCCCAAAAGCCCGAAATCAAAAGAATTGAACAGGGACTCAGTGAACTTCACAGAGTTGACTATCCTGTTTTCCAAAAAGGTGAGCGTATTGAATATCTCGTACATTATGGGATTGTTGATGCGGGTAAAGCTGTAATTGAAATTAAAAACGAAACACATTATTACGGAAGTCGCGAAGCACTCCACGTAGTAGGTAAAGGTAGAAGTGTTGGTGCTTTTGACTGGGTTTTTAAGGTGCGCGATACTTACGAGAGTTTTATCGATGCCAAAAACATTCATCCATATGAATTTAAGCGTGATGTAAGTGAAGGCGGATATGAGTTCAAACAACATTACAAGTTTGAACAGGACGAGAATAAAGTGAAAACTGAAAAAGGTGAAGTCAAACAAGTTCCTTACGGAATTCAGGACATGATTAGTGCATTTTACTTTGCCCGTACGCTCGATCTCAGTAAATATAAAAAAGGTGAAATAATCGTCCTGCAGGCATTTTTGGACGGAAAAATTGAACCTTTGAAAATCCGTTATACAGGTAGAGAAACGATTAAAACTAAAGCAGGTAAATTCAAATGTTTAAAATTTGAACCTATCGTTCAGCCCGGGCGAGTTTTTGATGAACCCGGAGATCTTACAGTTTACATTACTGACGATAAAAACAGAATACCGGTTCTCGCAAAAGCTGGAATATTAGTGGGCTCGGTAAAAATGGAACTCACTAATTACAGTCAACTAGCGCACCCGGTAGCGATAGTGAGTAAATAATTTTCACAATTCATTGTGAATCAAATTTAAAGCAGGTCTAATTTTTAGGCCTGCTTTTCGTTTTCTTTGGCTAAATGAGTTGTATATTCGCAGCCGTTTTAGCGAACCTAATCAATAGGAACTCGTAAATAACGCGAATTATCAGCCAAAATACCTGACATGGCGAAACATAAATTAGCTTACATCTTACTGGGAATCACAGTTGCCGTTTTTGCCGGCCTTCTTTTATTTTGTGAAAATAACAGTCAGAACCCACAAACCCTCGCACAATCGTCTCCCGTAGCAGATACGCTCACTCCAGACTCCAATGAACTCAACATGGAGTACGGAATGATTGCCGATTCTTTTTCTGTTTACAAAGGCAAGATTGAACGCAACCAGTTTTTAGCAGATATCCTGCTCAAGTACAATGTCTCATATCCTGAGATCGATCAACTCGTAAAAACAGCAAAAGATATTTTCGATGTTCGCGATATCCGTCACGGTCGTGATTACGCTGTGTATTGTAAAAAAGACAGCACAGGCAAGGCGGCTTGTTTCGTTTATGAGCCTAACCCCACAGAGTACGTGGTTTTTGATTTGAGAGATAGTATTTCTGTTTTCAAAGGACAAAAAGAGATTGAAGTTAGAACGAAAGAAGCATCTGGCGTTATTACATCATCGCTTTTCGAAACATTAGTCGATAATGATTTGAGTCCGGCACTTGCTTTGGAGTTAAGCGATATTTATGCCTGGACAATCGACTTTTACCGCATTCAAAAAGGCGATTATTTTAAAGTAGTTTTTGATGAGCATTACGTTGATGATGAATTCATTGGCGTAGGTAAAATTCATGCAGCAAACTTCAACCACATGGGTAATCCCTTTTACGCTTTCAGTTTCAATGATGGTGATTTTGAAGACTATTATGATGAAAATGGTGAAAGCTTACGCAAAGCATTTCTAAAATCTCCACTCAAATTTGGCCGATTGACTTCAGGCTACACGAAACGCAGATTTCACCCTGTTCAAAAGCGTTGGAAAGCTCACCTCGGAACCGATTACGCAGCTCCACGCGGAACGCCTATTATGAGTACCGGAGACGGAGTTGTGATCGCTGCTCAATACAGCAAGTACAACGGGAATTACGTGAAAATCCGTCATAATGGGACATACACTACTCAGTATCTTCACATGACCAAGATCAAGAGCGGCATTAAAACTGGTGTTAGGGTGAAACAAAAAGACATTATCGGCTATGTTGGCAGTACCGGCTTAGCAACAGGACCTCATGTTTGCTACCGCTTTTGGAAAAATGGAAGCCAGGTTGATCACAGACGCGAAAAATTACCACCATCAAAACCGGTTAAAGAAGAAATGCGCGATGAGTTTGAGCAGGAAATGCACAAACAAAAGCAGCAAATCGATAGCATCCCTATTGACACAGATGTGATTGAAGGTGAAAAACTAGCGTCTATTTAATTTCGGTCAAAACCTCAGTTAGCCGGTTGGGATAATCCGTTATAATTCCGTCAATACCCCAGTCGATCAGGTTGATCATGTCGTCTTTTTCATTTACTGTCCACGGAATTACCCGAATATTTTGTTCGTGTAAACTTTCAATGTCTTGAGCATCTAAAAGTTCAAAATCAGGACTGTAGATGTCAGGCTTAAAACCCAGATCAGCAATGTTTTCTTCAAATGGTTTCACATTCTCAATAAGTAGAGCGATTTCTACTTCAGGGTATTTCTCATGAGCGTATTGTAAAGTCCTAATGTCAAAAGACTGAAGCGTGAACCGATCAGTCAATCCGTGTTTTTTAATTGTTTGAATTAGTAACTCGGCAAACTCATTTGGCTCTGGGTGGTAAATGTTATCCGTTTCGGGAATGCATTTTGTTTCTATGTTAAAATGCACCGGAGGAGTATTGTTCTTTTCACTGAACGTTTCTGCCAGTTCAATAACTTCAGTCAGTGTAGGTTTATGGGTCGAGATTTTTTTCTGTTCGGGAAATCGCGGATTGAACTTTGTTCCGCAGTCGAAATCCCGGATCTGACCGTGATCCATTTTATAGATGTTTAGCTTGTCGCTATTTTGTGGAATTGAGTCTGGAATATCACAAATCTCCTTGCTGATATAGGGCTCGTGTGAAACAATCAACCTGTTATCACGCGATACCACAACATCCATTTCGAGTGTGGTGACGCCAATTTTCAGGGCTTTTTCAAATGCTTCAAGGGAGTTTTCCGGGAGTAAACCACGGCATCCGCGGTGACCCTGAACATCGAAGTTTTCGTTATTCATATTCGTGCAATTTAGCATTAGCGACATACAAATAGAGATGACGACAATAAATCTCATAATTTTGAAAATTGTTAGTGAAAGTACACAATAGGCATTAAGTGAATATGACCTCAAAAAGAAATATTTGGATAACGGGAGCTAGCTCAGGAATAGGAGAGGCTTTGTGCTTTGAATATGCTGAGCAGGGATGCAATTTAATCGTAAGTGCCCGGAGAGAAGAAAAGTTGAAAGAACTCAAAGAAAAGCTCTCTCAGTTTGATGTTGAGGTTATCGTTCAGCCATTGGATATTGCTGACATAGCTTCTCATCAAAGAATAGTTGATGAAGTAATCGTAAAGGTTGGGAGAATCGATGAGGTTTTGCACAATGCAGGAATCAGTCAGCGAGCTTTTGCTATTGAAACTGACCTTGAAGTAGATCGCAAAATAATGGATGTCAATTATTTTGGCACTATTTCATTGACCAAGGCACTGCTCCCGCATTTTATAGAAAAGAAAGGCGGAAAAATAGGTGTTACAACGAGTGTAACAGGAATGTACAGTTCACCTTACAGAACAGCTTATGCCGCCTCAAAACATGCTTTACATGGCTTTTTTGATGGTTTGAGAGCTGAGCATGTTCAGGATAATCTCCAGGTTACGCTTATTTGTCCTGGGTTTGTTCGCACTAATATTGCCAATAATGCGCTTACCGGAAAAGGAGAGAAGCTCAATAAAATGGATGATGCACAGGCAAATGGAATGAATCCTGGAGATGTGGCATCTAAGATCTATAAGGCTATGCAATCCGGTAAGAATGAAATTTACATGGGCGGACTCAAGGAAGTTTCAGGCATTTATGTGAAAAGATTTTTTCCGGCTCTCTTTGCAAAGGTTCTTTCAAAAGTTAAAGTGAGATAGTATGAAAGCAGTTTACCTCATAAAAAACGGAGATGCTAAAAAAGCATTTGAGCTAAGAGATCATAAAGTCGAGAGCCCGGGTGAAGGAGAGTTACTCATCAATGTTGAGTCATTTGGCCTCAACTACGCTGATGTCATGGCGCGAAACGGAATTTACAATGATGCACCGCCACTCCCTGCAGTTTTGGGCTACGAAACTGTTGGACGAGTTGAAGCAGTAGGTTCAGGAGCAAATGACTTTAAGAAAGGTGATCGCGTTTTGGCCTTTACTCAATTTGGCGGATATGCTCAGCAGTGCATTGCTGATAGCAGAACAACCGTAAGACTTCCTGATTCAATTTCAAATTCTGCCGGGGTCGCATTGGCTACCCAATATTGCACAGCTTATTACGCGGCAATCAGAATGGCAAATATTCAGCCACACGAAAGAGTGCTCATTCATGCTTGTGCAGGAGGTGTTGGTATTGCGCTCACCCAGCTCGCAAAATGGGTAGGCTGTGAGGTTGTTGGTACTGCCGGATCTGACCAAAAAATTGAGTTTTTAAAAGAGCAGGGCGTTGATTACCCCATTAATTATAGAAAAGAAGATTTTGCAACTTCGGTCAGAGCCAAACTGGGCGAGCACCCGGTTGACGTCATTTTCGATCCAATTGGCGGGAAAACATTCAAAAACGGCAACAAACTCGTTCGTTTTGGAGGGCGTCACATCATTTTTGGTGTTTCTACCTGGAGCGGAAGCAAGGGAAATGTATTTGACAAATTGAAACTCGCGTGGGATTTTGGTCTCATGCATCCGCTTCAGTTCTTGTTGAAAAGCAATGGAGTCATAGGCCTCAATATGTTGCGTATTGCTGAACAAAGTCCATCTGTACTTGGCGATGTGATGCAAAAAGTTGTTGACCTCGCAGATCAAAATATCCTCAAACCGCACGTTGGCGGTGAGTTTACAGCTAAAGAAATTGCCGATGCACATCACTTACTTGAAAGCAGAAACTCGATAGGAAAAGTAGTGGTAAACTGGTGATTTCAATTTGTATTGAAACATTTGAAATGCAGGGCTGTTTTATTGGGTACAGTCATTGAATAAAATGGATAGAGAAAAACAACATAAATTTACAAATAGTTGGATTCAACAATCAGAACCATATCTGATAGCCGGTCCTTGCAGTGCAGAGACTGAAGACCAGGTTATAGAAACGGCCCGTCAATTAGTTGAATCGAATAGACCTCAACTGTTCAGAGCCGGAATTTGGAAACCACGCACCAGGCCCAATTCCTTTGAAGGAGTTGGTGAAAAGGGGCTTCCCTGGCTAAAAAGAGTTAAAGAAGAGTTTGGTTTACCCGTTACGATTGAAGTCGCCAATGCAGATCACGTTGAAAAAGCACTCAAATACGGTATCGATGTCTTGTGGATAGGAGCCCGTACAACTGTGTCTCCTTTTGCTGTTCAGGAAATAGCCGAATCACTTAGGGGAGTTGATATTCCGGTCATGATTAAAAACCCCATTAATCCAGATTATGCATTGTGGGTTGGTGCAATTGAAAGATTGCTGAATACAGGAAACAATAAATTAGCAGCTATTCACCGTGGGTTTTCCTCAATCAGTTCAGAATACAGAAATACACCAAACTGGGAAATTCCCATCAAACTCAAAACTGACTTTCCCGACTTGAAAATTATTTGCGATCCCAGCCACATATCAGGCCAGCGCAATAAAGTTTTCAATGTTGCTCAAAAAGCACTCGATCTCGATTTTGACGGACTCATGATCGAAACTCACATATCACCTGATGATGCCTGGAGTGACGCACAGCAACAAATCACACCTCAGCAACTCATCGAAACAATGTCTTTGCTAACGGTAAGGAGCAATACGAGTAAATCAACAACTTTTCAGAACCAGCTCGAGCAACTTCGCAGTCAAATTGATGAAATCGATGCCGAGATATTGAAAGCACTGGCAAAAAGAAAAAAAATTGTTGGTGAAATTGGCTCCTACAAAAAAGATAATGACGTCACCATTCTCCAGCTCGAAAGATGGAGAGAAATTTTAGATACCCGCATTCCATTTGGTGAAGGTGAGGGACTCGACAGACAATTTGTTGAGCTGTTGCTCCAGTTGATTCACGATGAGTCTATTAAAGTTCAAACTGATATTCTCAATGAGCGCGTAATCCCTGATAATAAAGGGTGAACTATTGGTGAAGTGGAATTTTTATCAAAAAATTCAGTTTTGGTTTTGTCAGAGAAATAAAGTTGCCTTATATTTGTACTCAAGTAGGTGGTTAGTGGGGGGAGTCACTTAGCGTAATGCGGTGGCTCCCTTTTTTATTTTCAACTTATCCGGTAATTCAACCGGATTTTTTGTTTCTACAAGTTTTTGAAAATCTCGAAGAGCAATATGCCGAGGTAAGTCCCAACAGCATTTCCAAAGATCGCCATGGCAACACCTGGCGCAATGAGCTTTTGATTTCCAGTTGCGTTTGCTACAGGTCCAATGAAAGGCGGTCCAAAAACTCCGGCAGTAGAACTGATCATGAAATGATCGGTGTCGATTTTCAAAAGCCTGGAAAGTGATATATGCAGAATCAACATCACACCAAAAATGATGGCACACATAGCAAAACTTCTCCAGTCGCTACTCACTAGTTTATCAAATTGAGCGAGCGTTCCCATTCCAAAAGCAAAAATTAAGAGTAGGTAATCGGCAGTTTCATAAGTGAGAGGAAGCGCTCTCATTCGTTTATTAAATGAAAAGAGAATTCCGAGGCTGGATGCTCCAACCACTACAAACAATGCGTTTAATTCATTAAAGAACAAAAAGGACAGCCCTATTGTGACACCAACTGATCCAATTCCCCAAAGCAATGCTACAACTACATTTTTGAGATGTCCTTTAAAACTTTTTAATGTCACATTTTGAAATTGAAGCGGAACTTCTTTTTTCTTTTCACCTTTCTCTTTCGTTGGAAGAATCTTGCTGAGTAAAGGTCTGGCAACCGATACTAGCAAAAAGAAATAGCTACCACTCAAAATGACATCATAACCATTGAGTAAAACAAACATTTCATCACCCGCATTGAGCGCAATTCCAATAGCATTGAGGTTAGGTGTTCCGCCTGAAATTACACCACTGTACATGGATGCTATTGTAGGTGCATCAGCGAGTTCATTAAAAGCAAAAAAGCCAACAAATGATGCAATTGTCACAGAAATCAATAGCAATCCGTAAGATTTGAGCATCATGCCGGGGTTTTTGAGCCAGCCTTTAAAATCTGATGAAAAAAGGAGAAGCGGTAAGGCTAAAACTACCATAACTTCAATAATGGATCTTACCGTATCGTGAGCAACATATTCAGGAACGGTATTTCCGATTAATATTCCGGCTGCATAGCACAGTATGATGGCATTTAATGCCGGTATGCGCTGAGCGATTAATATTGCTACAGCAGGAAAAACCAAAAGAATTAGAATGTTGAGTATTTCCATATTTTAACCTTCAATGCCGCCAAAAATACATTCAAAATTTTTCATCTTTGAAGTAATGGAAAAAAGATGGCACTTTATACCACCGGAAGATAATGCGAAATCGCTCGAACTATCATCAGCGATAAACTGTCCGCTACCACTTGCAACAATTCTGGTAAATCGCGGAGTAACGAGCTTTGAAGAAGCGCGAGATTTTTTCAATCCGAACCTTGCAAATCTCCATGATCCGCTCATCATGGCTGATATGAAAACGGCTGTTGAGCGGGTTCTGACCGCGAAAAAAAACGGAGAAAGAATTCTCGTTTATGGCGATTACGATGTAGATGGTACAACATCTGTTTCCATGATGTACAGTTTTCTAAAGCCACATTTTGATAACATCGATTACTATATTCCAGATCGTTATACTGAAGGGTATGGAATTTCTAAAGCGGGGATTGATTACGCGTCAAAAAATGGTTTTTCGGTTGTAATAGCCCTCGATTGCGGAATTAAAGCCATTGAGCAAATGGAGTATGCTCGCGAAAAAGGAATCGATTTTATTATTTGTGATCACCACCGGCCCGGTGAAAAATTACCGGCAGCTTTAGCTGTTTTGGATCCAAAACGATCAGATTGTGAGTATCCTTTTAAAGAGCTTTCGGGTTGTGGAGTTGGGTTCAAGTTGATGCAGGGGTTATGTGCAATTGAACCGGAATTGGCAAATGCTAACCCTCCGGCAGATTTCATTGATTTGTTAGCTGTGAGTATCGCTTGCGATATTGTTCCGGTAAATGGAGAAAACAGGATTTTATTGCATCACGGATTGAGGAAAGTCAATGAAAATCCTTCTCCGGGTATTAAGCGACTGCTGGGTGAGCACGCCTCAAATGATCGCGAAATTACTGTTAGTGACCTGGTTTTTATTGTGGGGCCGCGTATCAATGCAGCCGGCAGAATGGAGCATGCTACAAAGGCTGTTGCGCTCTTGACGAATTCTGACGAGACTCAACTAACTGAGTTAGGATCTTTGATTAACAGTCAGAACCAGGAGCGGAAAGATCTCGACAGGGCTATAAATGAGGAGGCTCTCCAAATGATTGCTGAAGATAGCTGGTATGAAAATGCTGTGTCTACTGTCGTTTATAAGCCCGGATGGCACAAAGGAGTCATCGGGATTGTGGCTTCACGATTGATTGAAACCCACTACAAACCAACAATTGTCCTAACAGAATACGATGGAAAAGTAACCGGCTCGGCTCGTAGTGTGAGAGGCTTTGATATTTACGAGGCAATTGATGCCTGTAGTGAGATTATTGAACAATTTGGCGGCCATAAATACGCAGCAGGCCTTTCTATTTCTCCTGATAAGGTAGATGAGTTTAAAGAAAAATTTGATCAATCGGTTCGTGAGCGTATCAAAGAGAAACACAAGCAACCTGTTTTAGATATTGATGCTGTTTTAAGATTAGATGAAATCAATAACGGGTTTTATAAAATTTTGAGAAGAATGGGGCCGTTTGGACCTAAAAATATGTTTCCGGTATTTGCTACTCATTATTTGGATGATGCGGGATATTCAAAAGTAGTAGGTAGTGATGAGTCTCACCTTCGGGTTGTTGTGAAGAATGAAGATTCTAATGTTATGATTTCAGGTATTGCTTTTGGAATGGCTGATAAGATTGAAATTGTTCAATCAGGAGAGCCTTTTAGTATTGCTTACACAATTGAGGAAAATACATTCAATGGGAAAACATCACTTCAAATGAAGGTGAAAGATATCCGGTTTACGGATGAGCTACTCCAATAAAACCGTTTGCGTTGATGAAGTCCATTTTTTGTGATACATCGTTCTCATTGTATAGCTGAACGTTGCAATTTATTTCGAGACGTTTTGTGTTTTGACCAAAGCGATTTTGCTCGTAACTTTCAGTTTCAATGATCTCAAAACTTGCCCATCCAGGCTGCTCTTTCAATTGTGACGAATATTGTTCACCATTCTCATCCACATATTCCACAACTACTTCGTTGTAATCGTACTGATTGAATGAATATTGTTCAGAAACCGAATAGTTGAAGTTGCCAACAGTAAATGCCGATGTAGCAGATGAATCAACGAGTAGTGTCTTGCACATTACTGCTTCGCAGTTTACTGCATCAATGATTTTCAAACAGGCTGATACTGTATCCTGACCGCTAAAGTTTAAGTTGGGTTGTTGGTTGAGCGGCATAAAACCATTTCCAAAGTCCCACAGGTAAGTAAAAGGAGCAACACCATTTTCAATTGCGTTGACTGTTACATTTCCTCCTGATGAAAAACTGTAAGTAAAATCTGCATAACAACTTTTTGTTGGTGAAATGGTGTTACAAGTCGTTACACTCGTGTTGGAATCGAGGTTTGTAACGGTCATGCATGCTGTAATTGTTCCAACGGGAGCCTCAAAAAATACTGTCGGATTTTCAGAGGTGCTCGTTTCGCCATTACTAAATGTCCACTCAACTTTGTAGTTCCCGCCCGCAGGCTCAATGTTTGAATTGAAGCCAACATTATATCCTGCCAGGCTTGAATCTGAAGTGCTGCGATAAGTTTTTTGCTGCGGTGATAGCGCAGAGTCTATTTGGTTCTGACCATTACTGGCGCGAAACTTAAAAGTTAGGGAGTTGTCACATGGGGTTTCCAGTTCACAGTCAGAACCGGCTATTGTACCAATATAAGAATTGATACCAGCGCTATCTGGCTCGTAATTGGTGTGCATGAAGTTGTCGTTCACGCCAGCTTTCATGCTCATGGGATTTTCGCCCATTTGACCTTCCATATAAAACACTACATCGTTGCTGGATACTTCAGGAGTATCCTTGTCGCAGCTTATAAGGAATAGCGAAACGACTAATAGTGTAATGGATACAAATTTATTCATTAAAGATTCGCCAGATTGTATTTAGCGTAAATGCGCAAGTTGAGGTTGTTGTCAACTGCAGAGTGATTGTAGTAATCATCCTTTACAACATCAGCAAAACCGTAAGATCCGCGAGCACCTATGTTCAATCTATTGAGAACAAGTCTTTCATAACCTAACTGAACTGAATAATCTAACTTGTTAAAGCCATCGTTGTGACCGTACTCAGTTGAGGTTGATACTTGTTGGTCAAATTGCGTGTTGTGAATGTGCTCAACCGTGCTTTTGGAGTTGATGAGGTAGCTTACACCAACACCGGCTTTGATCACATTATTTCCCAATCTATAATTCGCAAAAACAGGCAACTCAAGATAAAGCATTACTTCGTGATTGATGTGGTAAATATCAGTAACCCGGCCAAAGCTGTACTCACCGCTCTCAATCGTTTTCGTAGTACTCACACCGCTTCGGTGTAGATAGAGTAAATCAGCTTCAACTGAGAAGTTTGGATTGATGAGGTATTCGTAACCAATTCCGCCAAATGGGTCAATGGCGTAATTTTTAGAATAGTCTCCGGTTTTGTAAGCATTGCTGGCCATACCACCACCGATTAGGAAAAACCTGTGTTTCACAACCGGAGTGAAATCCGGGATCTTATCGGTGTAAATTGTATTGTCAATTGAGTTTTCTTCAACTGAGCTGCTCAACAACTTTTCGAGAAGTGGAATTCCATTGAGTGAAAAGCTTCTCTTTTGTTGCTTTAAGCCAGCAGAAGAAGTGTTTTTTACATCAGATAGTGATTGTTCTTTAGAATACGTTTGCCCTGCAGCGGCCCTGTTGGGCTCGCTGTTTTTGGCAAATCGCATTTGACCAGCTCGCTTTTGGTTTCTTTTCGAAGTAGCGGAAAATTTTGCTTTAGTCTCTTCTTCCGCGAGCTGATCATCAGGATTTTGGTTTATCCCGGGGGTATTGTTGTCTTCATTGAAAGACTTATCATCAGAAAGCTTATCCTTACTTTCATTTGATGATTGTTCTTTTTGTTCAGTTTGTTGTTTTTCAGTGACTTGATTATTGGTGCCTGAATTCAGCACAAAGTAGCCACCAACAGAAAGAGAAACCAGTAGTAAAGCCGCAGCGGCAGCTTTCCACCAAACAAAGCCTCCCCTTGATTTGCCCTGCTCTTTATTGAGCATAGCTTCTGCTTTATCCCAGGCATTTGGGTTGAAGGAAACTTTGCGGTCTTTCAATCCTTCTTTAAATATTTCATCTAAATCCTTGCTCATGCTGTAATACTCTGCGAGTTACTTTCTTTATCCTTACTTTTTTCAATTTGCTCCTTCAACAGTTTTCGTGCGTTGGACACGTGCCACTTTGAAGTTCCAACCGATATTTCGAGCATATCGCTCACTTCCTTGTGGCTGTAGCCATCGATTACATGAAGGTTAAAAACCTTTTGTGTAACGTTTGGCAGATTGCGCAGCATTTGCTCTAACTCTTCAGCGTCAAAGCGAAGGTCTGCTTCATTCATTTCAACTTGCTTGTGGTGGTGATGGTCGTCAAAGTCGGTGTATTCTATGGTCTCCTGCTCCTTTTTTCTCCTTCTAAATTCATCTATCACTGTGTTGATCATGACACGCCTTATCCACGCTTCAAAGGGAATGCTTGAATTGTATTTGTCGAGCTTTGTGACGATTTTGAGAAACCCCATGTTAACAAGCTCTTCTGCATCCTCTTTGTTGCGCTCATAGCGTAAACATACAGCCATAAGAATTCCGTAACACTGCTTGTACAAATTAAACTGTGCTCTGCGATCTTCTTTTTTGCATAGCTGTATAAGTTCCTGATCAACGATCATTCATTTTTAACTCAAGGGCTGTCTCTACTTGTTAACACATTTTAGTAAACGGGTATTTTTTCACATTGGTTGGGTAAGGTTGTTGGTTTTAACAAACTTAGAATGGTTCTATTTTACTTATCGAATAACGACTGAACCGCGTCTTTGTGATAATTCCATTTTGATTTTGTCGAGTTCTCGTTGTTCTAGTAGGATATCATCAATGGGTTCCTCACTCTTGAAAGCGGTTTTCATTTTGTTTTGATTAGCTTGAATCATTTGGTTGATGCAAGCTAATTTGTATTTGTAGAGTGTTTTTTCAACATGATTGCCAACATGCTGTTCTTCGCGCTTCACAAATATGTTTTTCTTTTCCCAGTCGTGAAGTTCGTAGCGTTCAGCAAGTAAATCCACAACGAACTCTCTTATTTTATCGTTTTCGTGGTGGATAAAGTGCTGTTCATCAATTGCACCATCGCGTTCAGTCAATTCTGCAATTTCTTCAAAAATGGTGTCGTGGAGCTGATATTGAAATGTGAGTTCATCAGCGATGATCTCACTCACAAGAAACTCACCCACTGGAACTGATACATCTTCTTCTTTTTCACTTTCTTCTACAAATACGCAGGTGTTCATCAGTTCAGAGCCGTACTTCAGGATCAATCGCAAGATTTCGCGTTCCTGATTTTTGATCTCATCCTGAATGACAGGTTTTGTATTCTCTTCTAAGAAATTTTCTGGTTCAGACTCAGGTAGGTTTTTCTCCCGTTCCTCACGCTGCTGTTCACGTAGTTTTTCTCTGCGCTGTTGGTTGAATTGATTCCGCCTGATTTTATTCGTTTCAGCGATAATCGCTTTTTCGGGGACATCGAGCTTAGAGCTGCATTCCTGGATAAAAACGGCTCGTGAAATATGATCGGGTACTTGTGCGATGGAGTTCACAATATCGCGAATGGCCTGCGATTTTTTAAGCGGATCGTTTTCTACGTCTTTGAGGAGAACGTTAGTTTTAAATGTGATGAAGTCGGTTTGGTTCTGACCAACATAATCCAGCGTTTTTTCCTTGCCGTAATTTTTTGCGTACGAATCGGGGTCGTCACCTTCAGGCAACAACACCACTTTCACGTTCATGCCTTCCTGCAGGATTAGGTCGATACCGCGAAAGGATGCTTTAATTCCGGCCGGATCGCCATCGTAAAGGATTGTGACGTTTTGGGTGTAGCGCTTTATGAGTTTTATTTGACCTTCGGTCAGAGCCGTACCAGATGATGCTACCGCGTTTTCAATGCCGGCCTGGTGTAGCGAGATAACATCGGTGTAGCCCTCAACTAAAAAGCAGAGGTCGTTTTTGATGATGGAGTGTTTGGCCTGAAATATACCGTAGAGAATGCGGTTTTTCTTGTAGATGTCACTTTCGGGCGAGTTGATGTACTTTGGAACTTTAGGATCTGACCGTAAAGTACGGGCACCAAAGCCAACCGGCCTTCCTGAAAGATCGTGAATGGGGAAAATGACACGCTCGCGAAATCCATCGTATTTACCGCGATCGTTTTGTTTGATGAGCCCGGTATCGAGTAGGTATTCGTCTTTGTAGCCTTTTTCATCAGCCGTTTTGGTGAAGATGTTTTTACCGGGTGCGTACCCCAGGTCAAACTTTTTGATGATGTCGGTTTCGAACTGGCGCTCTTTGAAGTAGCTCAATCCTATTGCCTGCCCGTCTTCTGTTTCGTGGAGTTGGTCTTTGAAAAAGTCGAGTGCGAATTTTGTGACGATGTACAGGCTTTCGCGCTTGTTTTGCTCTTCGAGCTGTTCAGGAGTTTGCTCTCCATCTTCTTCAATAGTGATGTTGTACCTATCGGCCAGGAAGCGGAGTGCCTCAGGATACGACATGTGCTCGTGTTCCTGGAGGAAGGTGACTACATTCCCGCCTTTGCCGGAGCTAAAATCCTTGAAGATTTGCTTGGCAGGCGAAACCATGAAAGAAGGAGTCTTCTCATTGACGAATGGTGAGAGCGCCTTGAGGTTAGAACCGGCTCGCTTGAGGTGAAGGAAGTCACCAATGACTTCTTCAATGCGAGCGGTTTGCATGATTTCATCTATGGTCTTCCGCGCTATCACCGACTGGCTTTATTTAATATGACTTCGTTTTAAGTAGCTTTCCGTTTTTGTCCCAAAAGTGCCAGGTACCAGAACGTTTCCCGTTTTTGTATTCCCCTTCGTAGCGTTTTTGCCCATTATCAAAATAAACGGTTCTTTTTCCGCTGGCTTTATCATTTTTAAAAGAACCTTCGCTCTTGATTTTTCCATCCTGAAAGTAAGCTTTCCAGTTTCCGTTGCGTTTACCATCTGGCGTAACCGGGCCTTCCATTAACTTTTCTCCACTGTCGTAAAAATACTCTTTTTTGACCTGATAAACAGTGTCTTCTCTCATTTGATAATGGAGGACAACATGCTTTTTGCCGTTGGAATACGTTTTTTCGATTCTGGTAAAAGCCTCATAACTCTCCTCCGTATTGCAATTTGACAAAAGAGCAATACTCAATAAAGCAATACAAAAAAAGTTGAATAAATTACGCATCTTCAGCTACTACTTCCTGAACTTCAGGTAAATGTTCTTTAAAAAGATTTTCAATTCCAAATTTAAGTGTTTGTGTCGATGATGGGCAACCGCTACAAGCTCCACTCAATTTCACAGTAACTTTTCCTTCATCAAATGATTTGAAGTGGATAGCTCCACCATCTCCCTCAACTGCCGGGCGTACATATTCTTCAAGCAGGTTGATGATCTTTTCTTCCATCTCATTTTGCGGAGTGGAAGTTACTTTGATTTTTTCAGATTGATTGTCTTCGTTTTTGGTTTCGTGACCGGTTGTTTTGGGTGGTTTCGTGAAAATGGGCTGATCAGCACGGAGGTAATTGGTGAGGTATTCTCTCATTTCCATTACCACATCATCCCATTCGATGAAATCTTTTTTGGTTATCGATACAAAGTTGCTCGAAAAGAAAAGGCTCTCCACAAAGGGGAAAGTAAAGAGAACCTTGGCAAGTGGGGCATCCTGGCACTCTAGTTCTGAGTTGTATTCTACTGTTGCTCCATAAGGTACCAGAATCTTGTTGGCCACGAATTTCATCGTTTTAGGGTTGGGAGTGGTTTCAGCGTATATTGTAAAAGGAACTTCTTTTTCGCTCATGATTACGTTGTTTTAAGAATGCAAATTTAGTAAGTGATGGACAATTGAATACGTGATTTTAATGATTTAGGTTTTATTGGTTAAATAATCAAGACTTTCTGCCATCAATTATTTTTATTAGATTAGAATTTTCACCACAAGTAAGACATAATTATGAAAGGTATTAATCATTCTATTCTACAAATTTTAGTTGTTTTTGCCACAGTCATTTGCCCATTAGCGACTCTTTCCCAAAACACTCTTTTCCCAGACTCCAATGCTGTTTGGTCAGTATGGGAGGAGAAGTTTTACCTCAATGGAGATTCAGTTTTTGGCGGGACAGCGTACAACAAAGTTTACATGACAACAGACAGCGTGGTAACACCCGGGGTAAACAGTACTTTTGCCGGACTAATGCGCAGTGATAGCGCTTCTCAAAAAATATGGGGGATTCACCCTGACAGTACTCAGGAACACCTGATGTATGACTTTACAGCTGAGGTTGGGGATGATTTGGACATCTATTCACTAGATGGGAATCGCTATCAACTGGAGGTAATAAACAGAGATTCAATGTTGATTGATGGAGTATATCAAAATACTCTAGAATTAAAAGGGCCTATTTATGAAGGTGAGTTGTGGATTGAAGGAATTGGAAGTAATGCAGGACTAATATATGGTGGTGTTGTAGGTAATCAATTTTTTGATGTTCTTCATTTTCCTCAACTACTTTGCTTTGAACGCGATGGAAACCGGATTTACGAAAGTGATATTTACGATGAGGTAGGTTGTTATGCTTCTAAATACTGGAACTCGGTTGATGAGTTGAGTGGCTCAAAAAGTGAAGTTGAGGTATATCCAAACCCAACTTCTTCTAAGGTTTTTATTGAATCGAGTGAGCGATTTAAGTCATATAAAATCTACTCAATGACCGGCAAATTAGTTCAAAGTGGAGCATTGGAGCAAAACTCAATTGATGTGGCTCAACTCACAAAAGGAAGCTACTTTCTCAAACTCTCTGATGGATCTGATAGAAAAGCTGTTTCACAGTTGGTAATCAACTGATGTTTTAGTTTCTTAATATTGTCTTGAAACTTAAAACGAATAGAAATGGCATTGATAAAGTCGTGCAGAGGGTTTAAGCCCAAATTTGGAGAGGATTGTTATTTAGCTGAAAACAGCACCATAGTTGGAGATGTGGCGTGCGGAGATGAGTGCAGCTTTTGGTTTAACTCGGTTGTTCGCGGAGATGTTAACTCGATAAAACTCGGTAATCGCGTCAACGTTCAGGACGGAGCTGTCATTCACTGTACGTATGAAAAAACGCGTACGATTGTGGGCAACAATGTTTCCATCGGGCACAATGCTTTGGTTCACGGCTGCACGGTTGAGGATAATGTGCTCATCGGGATGGGAGCTATTGTGATGGATAATGCGCACATCCCGGAGAATGTTATCATCGCTGCAGGAGCTGTTGTTTTGGAAGGTTCAAAGCTCGAGAGCGGTAGTATTTATGCCGGTGTTCCTGCTAAAAAAGTGAAAGACTTGAGCGAAGAGTTATTCAAAGGTGAAGTGCAGCGTATCGCGCAGAATTATGTGAAGTATTCCGGTTGGTTTAAAGAGGGTTAACAGCAATCGCTCTTGTAGGCTTTAGTCTTCTTGCCAACTCAATCATGATTTCTTTTGAGCCTGTTGTGTACAATTGGTCAGATCCAAAAGACTTTTCGGCTAACGTGTTTAGCTCGGTCAATATCCGCTTTGTGTGTTTTGCTACCGCTTCACCTGAGTCAATAATCTGAACATTGTTCGGAACCAGGTTGTGAATGATGTCTTTGAAGAAAGGGTAGTGCGTGCAACCGAGCACGATTTGATCTGCGTTTTGTTCCAGCATTGGAGCGATGTAGCGCTCGAGTAGTTTTTTTGATTCTTCAGACTCGATGCGGTTTTCCTCGACTAACTTTACGAGTCCCTCACCAATTTGCATCACCGATTCAATATCGTTTCCAAACCTGCTGTAAGTATCGTGAAAGTGCGGACTATTCAAGGTTCCTTTTGTAGCTAAAATGCCTATACGGTTCGTTTTGGTGTTTTTTGTTGCGGGTTTCACAGCCGGCTCTACACCTACAAACTGAGTACTTTTATACTTTTCACGTAAGTGTTGAATAGCCTGGGTTGTAGCGGTGTTGCAAGCCACAATGATAATCTTGGAATTGTGGTTGAGTAGAAACTCTGTGTTTTTCTCAGAAAGATGAATAATCTCATCAGTCGGTTTGTTACCATACGGGGCGTTTATGCTATCACCCAAATAAAAAAACTGCTCACGAGGGAGCAGTTTTACAAGTTCGTTCCAGATGGTAAGACCACCCAGTCCAGAATCAAATATACCTACAGGTGCATTCAATTTACTGTATTCCTAAATGTTCTTTAACAGCCGGCAACAGGTTGTCTCCATCAGGGTAGTGGAGTAACATTCCGTTGCTTGTGTCAAAAACATAATCGTAACCTTTTTCTTCGGCAACAGCATCAATTGCTTTTTGAGCTTTGTCGAGAACAGGTTGTAAGAGCTCCTGTTCTTTTTCTGAAAGTGATTTTTGAGCTGTTTGTTGAAATTTATTGATACGTTTCTCCAACGAACCGATTTCTTCGACCTTGGATTCCTTAACCGGATCTGACCAAAGTGTTTGGTTAGACTGGTATTCTGATACTTTTGATTCGTACTCAGTTGACATGGTTGTCAATTGCGACTCGAGTTCTTTAGCGTACTTTTCCAGATCTGCCTGCACCTTTTGGCTTTCAGGCATTGCGGCTAATAGTTCATTCGAGTTTACATAACCAATCTTTTGTGCTAATCCACTTGTTGCTATTCCTGTAAGAAGTGTTGCAATTATGATAAAGGTTCTCATATTCTATTGTGTTTATTTAAAAATGGTTTACAAAATTATTCATCAGATGTTGATAAGCCTAACTTTCTTATGATAACATCACTTTTATCGTAGCGAGGGTCAGAAAAAAGTATATTTGAGTTGCCGGCACTTTTGTCGAAAATCACAGCATAGCTGCGGTCCCGAGCTAGTTCCTTTATGGCTTCAAATATCTCATCCTGTAGTGGTTGAATCAGTTCCTGTCTTTTTGTGAAGAGTTCGCCTTCCACCCCAAATTTATCACGTTGGTATTTTCGTGCTTCCTCTTCTTTTTCTTTTATTTCAGCTTCTCTTTTCTTGCGCATATCAGGAGTTAGCAAGATTTTTTCTGCCTGATAAGCTTTTTTCATTTTTTCTATTTCGGCATATTTAGCCTCAACTGTTTCCTGCCAGCGAGAACTCAATGCATCTAATTCTTTTTGAGCTTCTTTGTACTCTGGCATTTGTTTGAGTATATACTGAGCATCAACATAGGCAAAACGCTGAGCCTGCATACTCAAAGCCGTGGCGAAAAAGGTGAATATTAACAGTAACTTTTTCATAGTGATACTATAGTTGACCAAGATTTGTGCCAATTGTGAAATGTACCTGCGAGCGTTCCATTCCGCTACGGCCAGGAATGTCATCAAACCTGTACCCCCAGTCGAGTCCGAGCAAGCCAAACATTGGCAAATAAACTCTCACACCAACACCCGCACTTCGATAAACGTCAAATGGATTCCAGTCGTATAGATTTCCCCAACTGTTACCCATTTCAAAAAAGGTGAGACCGTAAATCATGGCCTGAGGGTTAGTTGAGAAAGGGTAGCGTAATTCTGTAGTGTATTTATTGATGAGAATTCCACCAACATTTTCTCCGTTTCCTACAGGTCTGCTGTTGACAACTGTTTGGTCATCATAACCACGAAGGGCAATAATTTCACGTGCATCGAGGTTGAATCCTGTCAGACCTGAACCACCTAAGTAAAAGCGCTCAAACGGTGCGTTTCCAACTTCAGGTGTATAGCGGAACAAGCCGCCAAAGCCAACTTTTGTGTAGAGCACAAACTTGTCAAATATTTTAGAATACCATTTAGAAGTAAACTTCCATTTGTGGTATTCGACAAACTTGAAGCGTTCTTTAGTAGATAATGTTGTGTAATCTTTGCCGTTAAACCATGAATATGGCGGTGTTAGCTGCGCAGAAATAGTTGTTTGAGATCCTGAAGTAGGGAAGTAGAGGTCATCCATTGAACTTCTCGAAAGCGAAATTTTATAGAAGATGTTATTAGCGTGACCTTCAGAGAAATTCTCGAATGTTCGCCATTGATTGACATCATAGTTTTGGTAAGCTATCTCCTGTTGAAGTTGGAAGTTGTCATCAGGCCATCTGAGTCTTTTACCTAACCCAATTGAAGCACCAAATATATTAAGTGACCTGCGGTTTTCACTTCCCATCTTTTCACCGTTACTCTGGATGGAATAGTATGTACTTACTGTAAGTGCATTTGGACGCTTTCCACCTAACCATGGTTCAGTAAAGCTGATATTGTAAGATTGATAAAAAGTCCCGTTCGTTTGAGCTCTAATACTCAGCGATTGCCCATCACCTGATGGGAGTGGTCGCCATGCCTCTTTATTGAATAAGTTGCTAGTTGAGAAGTTTGAAAAACGCAAGCCTAGCGTACCAACAATAAAACCGCCTCCCCAACCACCTGAGAGCTCAATTTGGTCAGATGGCTTTTCCACAACCTGATATTCGATATCAACTGTTCCGTCTTGCGGATTTGGAGTTGGAACAACATTCATTTGTTGCTGATCAAAATAACCGAGCATCGATAATTCGCGCTGAGTACGCATGATATCGCTTCGGCTGAATAGATCACCGGGCTTGGTTCTAATTTGACGCCTTACCACATGATCGTGCGTTTTTGTATTTCCTGATATCGTAACCTCGTCAATTCGAGCCTGTTTTCCTTCGTAAACTCTTAATTCAAGGTCGATAGAGTCGTTTTCAACTCTCGTTTCTACCGGTTCAACCTGGAAGAAAAGGTAACCATTATCCATGTAGAGTGAACTTACATCAAGTCCGGCCTGATTCATGAATAACCGTCTTTCGAGAATTGAAGGGTTGTAGATGTCTCCTCTTTCAATGCCTAAGATTCGAGATAAACGAGCAGTTGAATATTTAGAATTTCCAATCCACTTGATATTTCGGAAATAATATTGATCACCTTCATCAACTTTAATGTGAATGTTGACGAGTTTATCATTTACTTTTTCAACTGAGTCTGATACTATTTCAGCATCGCGATAGCCCATTTCCCTGTATGCGCTTATCAGCTTTTTCTTGTCTTCTTTGTATTTTGAGCGCAGAAATTTTGCATTCTTGAAAATTCTGAATCTTATTCTTTTTTGAAAGTAATTTAAACTGAGAGTGGAAAGTGTATCAGTATTTCCTTTCCAGGTTTCTTTTGCCAGACTTTTTAGAAAGTCATCCATTTTGTCAAATGGCTTGAAGACAGACTTCTCATGAGTTTCTTTCATAGCTCGCTTGAGCTTAGCGTCTCCAATTGCCTGATTACCATTAATGAAAATTCGATTGATTTTCACTTTTTTCTTCTTGTCAACTTTAATGATGACGAAGATGTGATTATCAAATAAAGTATCTTGTTTTTGAACTACTTCAACTTGAGTATTGAGATAGCCTTTATCGACAAAATGGTTGCGGATTTTACGTTTTGTATTTGCTACAACACTATTGGTAAGGATTTTCTCCTTGTAGAGATTTATTTTCTCTCGAATGTCATCCGCTTCAGATTTTTTAACACCTTCAATTCTAAATCTCGACATTCTCGGCTGTTCCTGAACGTAAAAGTCGAGCGAAATCCGTTCTCCTTCTATTTTTTTGTAAGATACCTGAATATCAGAAAACAGTCCCTGTTGCCACAGGTTTCTTATGGCGCTCGAAATTTCATCACCCGGTATTGTGACACGGTCTCCAACGGTCAGACCCGTAAGCAGAATGATGGCATTCTTGTCGAGCGACTGAGTGCCTGATATCGTGATATCGCTTAAGAGGTATTCTTTAGGAGCAGAATAATTGATGGATGATGACGATCCTGAACCTCTGTTAGATTGAAGTTGTAATTGAGCTATAGCCGGTGAAAAGGCGCAAGACACAATGAGCACAACTAAAGTAAATAGCGCTTTATTAAACTGCGTATTGTTCGCTCGTTTTGCCAAATCGTCTTTCTCTTTTTTGGTATTCCTGAATTGCTTGATGAAGATCGGGTTTCCTGAAGTCTGGCCAAAACTTGTTAACAAAGATTAACTCCGTGTAAGCCAGTTGCCACAGCAAAAAATTGGAGATGCGATATTCGCCACTGGTTCTGATCATGAGTTCAGGATCAGGATAATCTGCTGTAGCTAAAAATGACCCAAATACCTGTTCATCAATGTCGTCTATATCGAGTTTGTCTTCTTTAACTTTTCCAGCGATTTTTTTTGTTGCATTGAGTATTTCCCAACGGGCACTGTAACTCAATGCGAGAATTACACTCATGTGAGAGTTGTCTTTTGTGGCTTCAATCGCTTTGTTGAGCTCTCTTTGACATCTCCTGGGTAAGTTATCTAAATCGCCAATGGCCAATAAACGGATGTTGTTTTTATTTAGTGTATTGACTTCTTTGCTGATGGTATTCACCAACAATTCCATCAAGGCCTGAACTTCTAGTTTTGGTCTGTTCCAGTTTTCTGATGAAAAAGCGTAAAGTGTAAGGAATTTCACTCCCAGTTCTGCCGAACCTTCAATAGTATCACGCACTGCAGAGATTGCGTTTTTATGGCCAAAAACACGCGCTTTTCCCTGGCTCTTGGCCCACCTGCCATTTCCATCCATGATGATGGCGATATGCTCAGGTACTCTCTCCGGTATGATGCCTTTTACTTTCTCCATAAACAAAAAAATCGCCCATATTGACGACTTTCGCGCAAATATACTTTAACTATCTTGATTTCCACTGATTGAAGTGGCAATGATTTGGGTTCTTGTGTATGTTGTAAGTAAGTGTGATGCCAGCAAATGAAAACCAGTCAGTTGTTTGTGAATTTCCTCTTTGTGTTCCCCAGTTTGAACCATCTTTTCCCTGTTGTTTGATACTGCGGTCAGAGAGGTCAGCTCCTGTTTCGCTTAACTGTTGAGGGCTATCAGGGTACATGCCGCTAACATCATCGAGATAATCTGTAAAGGTTTTGCGCATTCCCCATTCTGTTGTTACGATGAGTCTATCTGATAATCTGAATTTAAAGCCGCCACCAAATGGAATAGCAATACTTGTTGTGCTGTATTCCTCAAGCTCTGTAGTGTAAGCACGCAATTCGTATTCGTTTTGTCCGATCCGGGCTTTTGGATTAAAGTTAAACACACTCAAGCCACCGTAAATGAATGGGGTGAATTTATCTGGTCCTTTGAAATAGCTTATTGGATCGTAAGGGTCAAAGTAGAGAAAGTTGAATTCCATTACGGCTGATGCCTCGTTAATAGATGAATAAAAACTGAGGTTTCGGTTTTGTTGGAATGGATCTGAAGAGTTACCATCATTCCCTGAAATATTACCGTGAGTGATGTTGAAGCGCATGGCCCATCGGCTGTTGAAGTTGTATCTTCCAGCGAGGCCCAAAGCTAGGTGAGTGTTTTCGAGAGGGAAGTAAGCGTTGGGGTTTAGGTCGCCCGTATAATAAGAAACTCCCCCAAAGACACCTAATTCAAGATACCGTTGGGGAAGTGCTTTAATTCCTATTATTAAAAAGACTACTATTAAAAGGCTGTTCTTCATTTTCAGTTCGCTAACGAAACAGCCGCAAAATTATTTTTAGAATCGAGTTCTGCCAGGTCCTTTTGACTTCATTTTGTAACTTAATGTTAAAAAGCCAAACATATAAGTATCCAATCTGTCAGGATTTCCTCTAGTGCCGTACTGTTCGCGTGTTAATCCTGATGGCGGGTTGCTGCTCAATCGCTTGTCAGCCATTTCAACAGCTTCTTGCCCGTATTCCGCTGCTAACACATCAGGGTTGTAATATTTTCCACTAACATCATCGAGGTAATCAGTTGTTGTCATGCGCAAACCGTACTCGAGACCGATTGACCACTGACGATCGATTGCGTACTTAAACCCAAACCCGATTGGAAACGCAATTGACACCTGTGAGTAATCATCGGGGCCGCCCGGTAAGCCTTGACCTTCAGTATTCAACGGAGCAAGTTTCACCCACTCGTTATCAGCGTTCTGACCCTGAGGATCGAAGTAAAAAGCTCCAATACCACCGAATAAGTATCCGGAGAAGCTTTCCAGAGTTTGCCCCCTCAATCCCGGTAAGCGGTAAACAGGACCAACTTTCTCTTTGATGAAGTAATATTCACCCTGAACAGAAAGTTCAATCACATCTGAACGGAAGTTCAGATTTCTGTTTTCACGACTTGGATTACCTGCGTATTCATCAGATCCGTAAATTCGGCCATAAGCCAAATTCCCTTTAAATGCCACGCGTTCAAGCACTCTGTACTTATACGAGGCCTTTAATGAGGGCCTGGATACAACGAACTGGAAATCGCCAAAACGAGTACCATCACCGGTAGTTGCTCCACCGAGGTCACCGAGATAGTTTGACGCTCCCACGCCAAGACTGATCTCATGCCTGTAACGCTTCCAGCGCTGCCCATAAGAATTTAAAACTGTACCAAATAATAAGAATAGAAGGAAGGCCTGAAGAATGTTTCTAGCCTTCATAATAATGGTTGTTTGTAAAAGAGTTTAAAAGGTAAGGTGCTACAAATATAGAGTTATTATTTGTAAATCAGCAAATTTTATTAGAATGAATTAAAATTTCACCTTTTTCTTCCTTTTAAAGATATTGAGTTTTAGCTTTTGATCTTTGGCTAATTTATAATTAAATGTGAAAAAGCCGGCAAAATATAAATCGTTTCTATCAGGGTTTCCGCGAATGCCACCGCTATTTCCTCTACTGTCAGACAGCCTTCGATCAGCCATACGAGCAGATTGAGACCCTACTTCTGATCTCAGTTCACTTTGATCGTAGTAAGTGGTGCTTACATCATCGAGATAATCTGTTGTGGTGAAACGAACTCCTGTTTCAAAACCAATGCTCATTTGCCGGTTGATGAGGTATTTGAAGCCAACACCAAATGGAAAGGAAATGGCGATTTTCCCATATTCTGATGGGCCACCTTCTAAACCCTGTCCTTCTGTTTTGAGTGGTCGCAAGTCAACCCAGCTTCCATTTATTTGTCCCTGTGGGTTGTAATAGAACGGAGCAATTCCACCAAAGAGGTAAAGGGAGTAGTCAAATCGCTTATCATCTCTGTAAGTAACTCCGGGGCCATTGTATTTTCCAAGAGGCTCTTCAACAATGTAATACTCAAATTGAGCTTTGAGCTCCATTATGTTTGATCGAAAGTTGAGGTTTCTGATTCTGCGTCCTTCGTTTTCTGAGAATTCATCGCTTCCGGTTACGTGTATAAAAGAGAATGTTGTTTTGAATGCTGTTCTGTCGCTGGTTCTCAGTCTGTACCCAAGCTGAGCAGAATAACGGATGGTTTGAAAGTCAATATCTTTCACGTAGCCGCCATCTCCGGTACCGCCACCAAGATCGGTAAGGCAACCGGCATATCCGGCCCCAACTATAAACTCGTTTTTATAATAGCGCCATGAATTTTGCGCACAAAGGTTTACAGTCAGGAACGCGAATACCAAAAGGGATATGAGGTATTTTTGGTTCACTGTTAGGCTTAAGGTGCGCCAAATCTACAAAATTATTAACGTTGATGTGTTAATTTCTTTTGTCGAGTCCCCAGTTTAGCTTATTGCGAAGTGTTGTGAGATAGGTGTGATTTTTTAATGTTATGAGATTGAGTTTTTTAGGGAAAAGTGAAATGTAGAGATCTGTATTGTGATCAATTTTATGAATACGCGAGTCAAGGCTTACCATATAATTGTTGATCCTTCCCTCAATACTCAATCGGATCTGACTATTATCAGGGATTACAATTGGTCTTACATTGAGGTTGTGTGGAGCAACAGGGGTAATGATGAAATTCTCAGATCCAGGCATAATAATGGGGCCGCCACAGCTCATGGAGTAAGCAGTTGAGCCGGTTGGTGTGGCAATGATCAATCCATCAGCCCAGTATGTGTTGAGGTATTCATCGTTGAGCCAGGTTTTGACGATGATCATGGATGAAGTATCGTTCTTGTGAACAGTGAATTCGTTGAGGGCAAAATTGTCAGATCCAAATAAATCGCCTTCTGTTTTGAGCTGGAGCATCGCTCTTTGCTCGATTCCGTATTCGTGGTTTTTGAGTTGGACAAGAGCCTCTTTGAGATCTGACGATGAAATGCGTGATAGAAATCCCAGCCTACCGGTATTGAACCCGATAATTGGAACAGAGCTCCCGGCAACTTGCCTGGCCGATTCTAAAAAAGTGCCGTCTCCCCCAATACTCATGAATACATCTACTTCTATGGGAATATTTCTGAAGTTAGTGAAAACGCGAATATTGCTGGTTGAAAAGTGGTCTTTTATAGCATCGTGAAAAGGCTCACAAACAAAAATATTCACATTCCATTCGAGCAATGTATCGATTAGGAATTCGATTTGTTCAATGTGTTCTTTGTTGACTGTTTTCCCGTATAGTGCAACTGCTTTCATTAAATCGGTTTTACAAAATGTAAGAAAAAGCCGTTTTCTCCTTCAATATTAAACGAGTATTCGGTTCTGATGATTAAATCGTAGTAGGTAACAAAATCGAGCCCGGCTCCATAACCAACGAGCCATTTGTTAGCGAGGTTGTTATTTGTTTGATAGCGAAGTTCAGATCCGTAACCTACATCTATGTAAGCATTTGTATAGACAGCCAAAGGTATGGTTTTGAATTGTTCCAGCGGAATAAAGTCGATCCGCTTTATTTTAGGCTTGAGAAGGTGAAACTTGATGTTGTTGCGAGATAAAAAATAATCCTGCGCATCAATTACGTAGAGTTCATAGCCGCGCACAAAATCGTTGTACCCGAGTCCGCTTTGTAGCATGTATGGTGGATTTTCCAGGAAGTTGAGATAAGAGTATAGTCCGTTTGATAAGGTAAAGCGTTCCCCAATCGGTTGGTGGTGGTGAGCTTCCATTCTTGCTGTGAGTACATCAAGTCCTTCATCGTTGACAATGCCAAATCCCTTTTTCATGATATTGGCGTGGAGCATCAAACCATTGAGCGGATAATTGATGTAATCTCTTTTATCAAATTTGATGTCGTAACTGAAACTGAAAAACTCAGATTTTGATCTGTTTTCAGGAAGTAGCTCAAAGGGCTGACCTAGCTCCTGGAGTGTGTCGGTTACTGAAATGTGATCGTAAAAGAGCGTGAAATGCTGTCGGGTGTAAAGTTTATCCCGCCAGGTGAAACGCATATTCGCATAGGAGTTTCGTCTTTGAGGTGTTTCAATTTCCTTGTAAAAGAGTCTTTTGTTTTCGCTACTCCCGTAGTTGACTTCTTTATTCATTGAATAACCGGCTTCAAACTTGAGGCCGAACTTTTTTTCGCGATCTAAATAAGGAATTCCATAGGCTAAGCTCAGTCGCTCCTGGTAACCGGCTTTCCCTGTCAGAACCAGTGTTTCGTTTCTGCCTCTAAAGTTGTTCCATACAAGACGCATACCGTAAGATAGCCGATCAAAATCCTTGTTTTGCCACCACACATTGAAGTTCCGGTCGGCATTTTCAACGAGCGGAAAAGGCCAAATGTACCAGCGCTCAAAAACGAATATGGAAAAAGCTACTGAGTTGTCTTCAAACTCGGGGATAATGGATACATAGTTGAAAAGAGTGGTGTTGAATATATTATCCTCTGATCGCTCGATGTTGTAGCTCAATTTTTCAAGTGATAACGTATCGCCAACTTTGAAAGTGAGCTCGCGTATAATGATCTCGTTTTTCGTTACGTCATTGCCGTTGACCTCAATACCTGTCACGCGGTATTGATTTTGCTGGGCTCTGACCGAAACAGAAAGCAGAACGACAAACAGTATATTTAGCAACCAAAAACGCAAACCGCCTTACTAAATGTTGAGGTAATTCATCAGGTTCTCGTAGCGGTTTTGTAGATCATCATTTTCATTGTTTTGGTAAAATCTTGCCGCAATGGTGTATTCGTATCGCTCAAAAGTTTGAACTACGGCCGATAAATCTGATTTGTTGATTTTCAACGCCACGTGAATCTTTCGAGAATCAGGATGATTGCGGATGTACATTCCCAGTATTTTAGCATTGTTGCTCTCAACGATATTGGCAATTTCAGAGAGTGAATAATCGATAATATTCATTTCGAGTTCAAGAATTCCACCATGATCCTGGAACAACGCTAACTGACTGATGATTTTCATGAGGTGGTAAATGGAAATGGAGCCAATAAATTGCTGTTTTTCACTCACAACGGCTATGCAACTACTGTTGCTTTCTCCCATCTGCTTGATTACCGTAAAAATATGATCGTTTTCCTTTACTGAAAAATCGACAAGAGTTGATTTGTAAGACTCTACGGGAGCGTCCCAGTCGTCAACATCGAAAAGGGCTGTTTCGCTGAGCATCCCCACGAGTTGGTTCTGACCATTAATTACAGGAAGATGCGTCATGCGAAATTCATCCATTAATGTGCTGGCTTTTTGCCCGTTATCACTCGGTGATATTTCCGGTACATCGTCAGATATGAGTTCTTTTGCTATCATGAACTATCGTTGATTTGAATTGCTTTACTTTTGAACGCTCAACAGCCAAAATTAGCCTTTTTAATGACGCGATTAAGTGTAAATATCAATAAGGTTGCCACAATTCGCAATGCGCGAGGCGGCAACATACCCAATGTTTTTCAGGTAGCAATGGATTGCGAGCGTTTTGGCGCTCAGGGAATCACGGTTCATCCACGACCCGATGAACGCCATATTCGTTACAGCGATGTTCGTGAAATTGCTCCTCATGTAAAGACGGAATTTAACATTGAGGGTTATCCAACCCGTGATTTTTTGGATTTGGTAACTGAGGTTAAACCGGCTCAGGTTACACTTGTTCCCGATCCACCGGATGTACTTACATCTAATGCCGGCTGGGATACAATCAAGTACAAAACACTCTTGCAAGATGTGGTGGCTGAGTTGCACGAGAACAACATCCGTGCGAGTATTTTCATCGAAACGGATGCCAAAATGATTGAAGCGGCACCGGAAACGAAAACTGACAGGATTGAACTTTACACTGAGTCGTATGCAGTTGGTTTCGGTCAGAACCGTGAGCAAGCGGTGAATCCTTTTGCTGAAAGTGCTGAGCTGGCTCATTCACTCGGACTCGGAATTAACGCGGGCCACGATCTCAATCTCGATAATCTGGAATACTTTGCTCAAAATGTACCGCACCTCAATGAGGTATCGATCGGGCATGCATTGATTTCAGATGCTTTATACTTTGGGCTGGAAAATACGATCCAGCTTTACTTGCGAAAACTACAATCGGCTTAATACGTTTCTTGAAAGATGGAATTGAATTTTAAAAAGTACGGAGACTCAGGTGAACCACTCATCATCATTCATGGATTATTGGGAATGCTGGATAACTGGTCCAGTCACGCTCGTTTTTTTAAAGATCAGGGTTACAGAGTTTATTTAGTTGATGCCCGTAATCATGGCCGTTCACCGTGGAGTGACGAAATGAATTACGAGGTCATGATGGAGGATCTCAAAGAGTTTTTAGATAGCTTGGGTATCAATGAAGCACATCTGCTGGGCCACTCAATGGGCGGGAAGATTGTGATGAAATTTGCTCAGAATTACGCCTACCGCGTGAAGAAACTTATCGTGGCTGATATTTCTCCAATGTCTTATCCGGTCCATCACGAACTTATTTTAAAAGGTTTGCGCAATGTTCCGCTCGATAAAATTGAAAAACGGACAAAAGCTGATGAATTTTTAGCAGAGTACATCAAGGTAGTTGGTATTCGTCAATTCCTGATGAAAAGTCTTCACAGAAAGAAAGACAAAACATTTGGCTGGCGATTCAACCTGGATGCCATTGAAGCCAATATCGAAAGAATGGGTGATGCCGTGATGGATTCACGCTATCAGGGCAAAACACTTTTCATTCGCGGTGGAGCGTCAGATTATATCAAGGATGATCAACTTGACGAACTCAAAGTTAGCTTTCCCAACAGCGAAATTAAAACCATTGAAAGAGCAGGTCACTGGCTTCACGCTGAAGAACCCAAAGTCTTTGACGAATACGTTATCGATTTTCTCGATTAATCGAAGTCGAGTGTCAGTTTAAAAATGGTTTAAAAATTAGATTGCTACTCAACCAAATCTTCCCTCACCCAAACTGTTTCACCTGTCCATAAAGCAATCATTCCCTGTCCTTTTTGAATGCAGAGACTATCTAATTTATCATTGGCTGTTTTTTGAGGGTTTGTATAAATTATGCTATTTGTATAAATAGTCTCATTGATTTGTACTCTCTCAAGGTCATTTTCTAAGTATGAAATGCTTTCTTTTAAACTCTTGCTGAAATATTTAGCCCCAATTGTAAGTGTACTTTTGATTTCATAGTAACATCCTCTATTATTGAACTTATTTCTTTGGTAGCCATAATGCGTTTCTGTATAAATACTGATTGTATTTTTTAGATTTCTGTATTCTTGCTCTGTAAAAGGTCTACAGATGCATGTTCGATGATCTAAACATGTTTTTTCATCCTCACCTGTCTTCATGTCTTGCATAGATAAATACAGATTTATCTCTCCAAAATCCTCATTCACAAATGTTAAGGAATCTTGAGAGTCTGGAGAAATCAGTATATCATGGAATGGGTTATCCTGTGAGCTGTATGCTTTACAAGTCCATGTTTCTCTTTCACATTTCTTTCCAAACATGAGTAATACAAATAATATACTGGCTATAAGTTTCATAGTGTGTTAGCTTTTATTCAACCAAATCCTCCCTCACCCAAACATCTTTACCTATCCATAGAGCAATCATTCCCTTTCCTTTTTGGATGCAAAGGCTGTCTAAAGTTGCACTCTTATCCACATTTCTATACATAAAACAATTTGAGTATTCACTACCACTAATTTCTTTTGATTTAAGATTGTTTTCAATGTAAGAAATGCTGCTTCCTAACCCCTTATCTATGTATCTAATACCTCTTGATACTTGACTTTTAATTTCATAGTAACAATTTCTTGATTGAAATTTATTTCTATTGTATGAAAAATATGATTCATTGTAAATATTGATAGTATTTTTTAGGTTTCTATACTCTTGTTCTACATAGGGAATACATAAACATGTTCGATGATCTAAACATGTTTTTTCATCTTCTCCAGTTTTCATGTCTTGCATAGATAAATACAAATTTATCTCCCCCAAATCTTCATTTACAAATGTTAAAGAATCTTGAGAGTCAGGTGAAACTAGTATATCATGGAATGGATTATCCTTAGAACTGTATGCTTTGCAGGTCCATGTTTCTCTTTCACATTTCATTCCAAACATGAGTACTACACAAAACAATACAGCTATATATTTACTAATCTGATTCATTTCACAATGATTTTGTTGGTGTACTGATTATTGTTGGTAATGACTTTAAAAATATAGCTTCCAGGGAGAAGATTTAAGCCATTAATGTTAATTGTAGCTTTGTAATCATCTATTATGGTTCTATCTTGAATTAACTGCCCGGTAACACTAAATACTTTAATCGTCTTAATCTTTTCATTTTTTGATTCAAACATTAAATATTCTTCGGTTGGGTTAGGGAACACTCTTATGAATTCATTCTCATTAAAGTCTGAAGTAGATAAATTTCGTTTCCCATCACTTTCACAGATCACAAGATCAACCTCTACAGGTTCATACGTACCATTTCTCACAACACCATGATCTGTAAAGGAGCCTGTATTTGAATCATAATAGAACGTAGCATGAGCACCAGAGTTAATAACCATTGGCTCCTCCTTTGATAAAGCTCCGGGAACTCCAACAAATGGCCACTGGGCAGCCTGTGAAGGATATTGATACATGAAAAACTGGTGTTTTCCGGCTGACACTTCTTGTGCTGAAAATGAAGCATCCCAGTTGAGTTCATAATTTTCAAGCCACATTTTATCATCACCGATTTCTCTATTTAACACACGAACTTCTTTACCGGTATCCATGTGATATTGTTTATCATTCCTGAAAATGTGTGTATGACTCCAATTATTCCCTGTTTCGTATTCATTATCTATTGGAGTAAAATCACCATATAAATTTTAAAGTTACGAAAACGACAATAAAAATCAACACTTTACAATAATTAGGTACTTATTAAATATCTTATAATTGTGCTCTCTCCCTTATTGAGTCTTGAATAGCCGCAGGAAAGAGTTTTGTTAAAAAAGCTTATTTTTAACATTAAATTAACTTAACAGGTTATCTTCCTCCTACCCAATTAATCACGTTGATTATTCTATCCTAATTGATTTAACACGATCAACAAGTGACAATTTGTCGGCAAGACACACTTGGCAGAATCATTGATAAATAAGACAGCACAAATTTTAAGGATATGAGCAAGAAGGATAAAAAGAAACAAAATACTGATAACGAGAAGGATATAAAAAACGAAGAGCAGTCAGCTCAAAACGAACAAACTGCAGAAAAAGCAGTTGACGAGAAAGAGACTGACAATTCGAACGGCTCTGACCAAAAAGAAGAGAAAAAAGAGCCGACATGGGAAGATAAATACAACGAGCTCAACGACAGGTATCTCCGCCTCTACTCTGAGTTTGAAAACTTTAGAAGAAGAACAGCAAAGGAACGCGTTGAGATGATGAACAATGCCGGATCTGACATGATCAAAGAAGTGCTTCCTGTCCTCGATGACATGGAACGCGCTATTGAGTCGAATAAAGATTCTGACGACATTGAATCGATCAAGGAAGGATTTAACCTGGTTCACAACAAGCTATTTAAAACCCTTGAGGGAAAAGGCCTTAAGCCGATGAATAGCATTGGTGAAAAATTTGATCCGGAAACTGCTGATGCTATCGCGAAAATCCCGGCACCTGAGAAAAAGATGAAGGGAAAAGTAGTTGACGTGGTTGAAAAAGGGTATTACTTAAATGATAGCATCTTGCGCTACGCAAAAGTAGTTGTAGGAGAGTAAAGCAAACTATTTATGTCGAAAAGAGACTATTACGAAGTATTAGGTGTTTCAAAAGACGCTTCTGAATCTGAACTGAAAAAAGCTTATCGCAAATTAGCACTCAAATACCACCCCGATAGAAACCCGGGTGACGAAGAAGCTGAAAACAAGTTTAAAGAAGCGGCTGAAGCGTACGAAGTACTTGGAAATAAAGAAAAACGACAACGATACGATCAATTTGGTCATGCCGGTGTTGGCGGAGCTGCCGGAGGCGGTGGCTTTGGCGGTGGCGGCATGAATATGGACGACATATTCAGCCAGTTTGGTGATATCTTCGGTTCTGCCTTTGGTGGCGGAGGCAGTGGCTTTGGCGGTGGTGGTGGCCGCGCCAGAGTTCGCAAGGGAAGTAACCTGCGCATCAGGGTACAACTATCGCTTGAAGATATTGCTCACGGTGTCAAGAAAAAGATCAAAGTCAAAAAGCTTGTCAATGCTCCGGGCAACTCATATAAAACATGCCCAACCTGTAATGGATCGGGTCGTGTGACGCGCGTTACCAATACTTTCCTTGGACAAATGCAAACGGCTTCTACCTGCCCTACTTGTGGCGGACAGGGAAAATCGCTCGACAACAAGGCTTCCGGATCTGACCAAAACGGACAGTTGCGCAAAGAAGAGGAGCTCGAGATCGAAATTCCGGCTGGTGTTGAAGAAGGAATGCAACTTACAGTTCGCGGAAAGGGTAACGAAGCGCCAATGGATGGAATTCCGGGCGATTTACTCATCGTGATTGAAGAGAAAAAACACGAGCATTTAGAGCGTGAAGGTCAGAACCTTCATTATGACCTGTTCCTCAATTTTGCTGATTTGGCCCTTGGCGAAACAGCACAGATACCGACAGTTGACGGAAAAGCAAAAATCAAAATTGCTGCCGGGACAAATGCCGGAAGGATCTTGAGGTTAAAAGGAAAAGGATTGCCGAGCGTGAATGCTTATGGAAAAGGTGATTTGCTCGTGCACGTTAATGTGTGGACGCCTAAAAACCTCACATCTGAAGAGAAAAAAATACTCGAAAAATTACGCGAATCGGAGAACTTCAAACCCAGCCCAACGGGTAAGGAAAAGAGTTTCTTCGGCAGAATGAAGGAGTATTTTAGCTAAAAAAATTAACCCCGTAGAAGAAATGATAGATTCACTTCTTCTACGGGGTTAATACATATTAATTCCTTTATTTAGGTTAGTATCCTATTTAGTTTTTAACAACCTTCTTCATCATAGTACCACTTGACGTTTTAAGATTGAAAAAGTAAAGTCCATTTTCAAAAGTATCAGTACTAATCTCTGCCTCACTTGCATTAATCTCCCTTTCAAGAACCAAACGTCCCTGAGCATCATAAACACTTATTGATTCAATGGGTGAGTTTTGGCTCTTTACAGTAAGATTGTTTTTTACCGGATTAGGATAAACGGATATTTTAGAGCTATTAGAAGCATTGTTAACCGACAAAGAACTATAGTAGTCACATGGTTTAGACCAAGTTGATTTAACATATTCCAATGCAGTATCTTTGTAGCATCTTAAAAAAGGATTAGGAACTTCTGGAATAGTTACGAACCCAGTAATGATTGGAAATAACTCACAATCACTATAGTAATTAATTCCCAATAACCTTGTATAAGTAAAAAACTCAATACCTAAATATCCAGAAGGATTAATCACTTCTACCTCATAAGAATTGACAATTTCTCCATTTATGGTATCAGGATTAATATTGCTTATCACACCATCAAATCGAATGATTGTATCGCGTTCTAATATGTAAGGTTCAGTCGTATCGTACTTGTAAGTTTTCACATCAAAAAACGTAGAATCCCCTTCATCCACTGTGAAATCCATTGCTTTTCTAAATTCACCACTGTACCAATAAAAAATGATATCTGCGGAGTCCAGAACAAAAAGCTCATCAATTAATGAGTCTGCTCCGTTGTAAGCTTTGATATATCTGCAATTTTCACCTTGAAAAACTGAATCTTTTACTACGTTATAATAATGGTACCCTGCAGTCCCATCAATAGAAAAATGCCACTCTGCTCCAATGGGAGCGAAGTTGGTTTGAGAATTAGCGTTAAAGTTTAAGATTATTATTCCTAGTAGTGTAATTAACTTTTTCATGAGTTAGATTTTTTCAAATAAATCAGTTAACGAAGTTCAACAAAATAAAAAAAATATCAAAACACTACAGTGATTAAATACTGTTTTACTTGAAACAAAAAAAGCTATCCTTCTTATTGAGTCTTGATTTGCCGCATACAAGAAATTGAAAGAAAAAACTTCATCATAACTGAGATAAAAGTTTAATAATGATAGCTCAACTTCTTTTTCATTATACCCCCAATTTGAAATATGTACTTAATTTTAGCCGCACAATTAAAGTGCGGCTTTTTTTATGGATACACTTTTAGATGTAAAATCAGTAAGTAAGTGGTACGTCAACTACAAAGCGTTGAACAATGTATCACTTCAGGTTCCCAAAGGCAGTATTTTCGGTTTGCTGGGACCAAACGGAGCGGGTAAAACCACGCTCATCAGAATTATCAATCAGATCACAGCTCCCGATGAAGGAGAAATCCTCTTCAATGGTGAATCGCTAAAGCAAAAGCATATTGCGCAAATAGGGTACTTACCTGAAGAACGCGGACTTTACAGCAAAATGGAGGTGGGTGAACAAGCACTCTACCTCGCCCAGCTCAAAGGTATGCCTAAAGTTGAAGCGATGGAAAAGCTGAAAAAGTGGTTCATCAAATTCGGGATTGAAGAATGGTGGAACAAAAAAATTGAGGAGTTATCAAAAGGGATGGCTCAAAAAATCCAGTTCGTGGTAACAGTTGTCCATGAACCGGAACTACTCATTTTAGACGAACCATTCTCAGGTTTTGACCCTATCAACACCAACCTCATCAAAGATGAGATTATGAAAATGCGCGATAATGGAACAACCGTTATTTTCTCAACGCACAACATGGGATCGGTAGAGGAAATTTGCGATCGTATTGCGCTGATCAATAAATCTGAAAAGATTCTTGAAGGTCCGGTTGCTGATATCAAAGAAGAACACAAGCCGCATATTTTCAAGCTCACATTCAAAGGCAACATGATTAAATTCACCAATGCATTGTGGACCGGCTTTGAGCTTGTAGACCACAAAGAAATTGGCGAAAACACCTTTGAAGCGAATGTGAAGATCAAAGAAAACAGCACTCCTAATGATTTATTGAGTGCACTCATTCCAAACGTGGAAATTCTCTCAATGAATGAAATTATGCCAACGATGAATGAAATTTTCATCCAACAGGTTACCGAAAAGAACGAAGATGTTGAACTTGAAAACGAGGAGGCTTAATCATGGGGAAGATTGGATTGATCATACAGAGAGAGTACCTCACTCGGGTTAAGAAAAAGTCGTTCTTGTTAATGACTATCCTCGGGCCGCTCTTGCTGGCCGGAGTTGTGGCGTTAGTGGCTTATCTCGGTTTTCAGGACGACAAGGAATACGATATCCTCGTAGTAGATGACTCAGGTGGTGCTTTTAGTAGCCTGGAAGGTGGTGATAACTATACTTTTCATTTCATTGACGGACTGGGAATTGAAGAAGCTAAGGATTCATTCAAGGATTCAGAATACAGCGTTATCCTCCACTTACCGGATGGTATTCTCGCTCAAAAAAGACCTATCCTCTATTTCAAGGAACAGCCGAGTATGTCGGTGGAGAAAAGTATTGAAGCGCGTATTGAAAATCTTGTAGAGCGTGAAAAACTCAAACTCTACGACATCAGCTATGCCGATTACAAACGAATCAAAACTGAGTTCAGCCTCACCATGATCAAATTCACAGAATCTGGTGAGGAAGAAACGGTAACCCGCGAAAAAGCACTTGTTGGTTTCTTCTTTGGTTTAGCTGTTTACCTGTTCATTTTCCTATACGGGGTACAGGTGATGCGCGGTGTAATTGAAGAAAAGAACAACCGCATCGTGGAAGTGATTATTTCATCTGTGAAACCGTTTCAGTTGATGATGGGGAAAATTGTAGGAATCGCACTTGTCGGACTCACACAGTTTGTTCTCTGGATCGTCTTATCTTTTACTTTCATAACGGTTACGCAACAAGTCCTTTTCCAGGATAAAATGGAATCGATAGCGCAACAACAAGTTCAAAAGTCAACAGAAATTTCTAAACAAACTGCCCCCAAACAAATGCAGGCTGATGTAGACTTTTCGGATCTGACCAATCCTAATCACATCGTAAACCGCATCAACTGGCCGCTCATGTTGAGCCTGTTCCTCTTCTACTTCATTGGAGGTTATTTGTTGTACAGCGCGCTGTTTGCAGCAATTGGCTCGGCAGTGGATAACGACACCGATACGCAGCAATTCATGTTGCCCGTCACAGCTCCGCTCATCGTGGCTTATTTCATCGCTTTTACGCTGATGGAAAACCCTGAGAGTGATGCGGCATTTTGGGCCTCGTTGATTCCGTTCACTTCACCCATTATCATGATTGAACGCGTTGCGATTGGCCTTTCACCAAACGAATACTGGGAACTGGGACTGTCGATGGTTCTGCTCGTTTTGGGCTTCATCTTCACGACCTGGCTGGCCGGAAAAATCTACCGCACAGGCGTTCTCATGTACGGCAAAAAAGTGAATTACAAAGAACTGTGGAAATGGATCCGTTACCATGATTGATCTCACGGCTATTATCGACATGGGCTCAAACACCTTCAACCTGTTGGTTGTTAGGGAAAACGAGGACGGTACTCCGCTTTATGTTTACAAGACAAAAAAGCCCGTGAAATTGGGTCAGGGAGGTATCGGTCAGAACCGAATCGCAGATGACGCCATCGAGCGTGCTCACGAGGCAATCGAGAGTTTTGTCTCCGTAGCAAAAGGTTACGAATGCACTACCATAAAAGCATTTGCCACATCGGCTATACGAAGTGCTGAGAATGGATCATCTGTCATTGATCAGTTGAGTAAAGAGTACGGACTCAATATTGAAGTGATTGACGGATTGCGCGAAGCACAGCTCATTTACAAGGGAGCACGTGCAGCAGTTGAGCTGACAGAGAAACCGGCTCTGATCATGGATATTGGCGGAGGTAGTGTGGAGTTTATCCTCGCCAATAGAGAAACCGTTTTTTGGCAAAACAGCTACGACCTGGGAATTACCAGATTGCGCGAAAAATTTAATATCCCTGATAAAATTGAAAAAATCGATCGTGAAAACCTGGAATTCTTCCTCGATCAAACGACCAACGAACTATTTGAATCGCTGGCACAATACCCGGCCAATACGCTTATCGGGGCGAGTGGCTCGTTTGAAGCTTTTGCCAAAATGATTGAAGCGCAAAAGGAAAATGCTTTTGATGAAAAGGCATCCTCGTATGAATTCGGAGACGAATTTCAGCCACTGATCGATGCGCTTATCGGCTCTGACCGTGAAAAACGTGAAAGCTGGCCCGGACTGGAAGAAATGCGAATTGATACCATTCACATTGCGGCTTGTTTGGTACGGTATTTATTGGATAAAAAGACATTTGAACACCATTGGCTCTCGCAGTTTGCGCTGAAAGAGGGGGCGTGGTTTGAAATAAAAGCACAAGAACATGGCTGAGATTTTAGTAGTTGATGACGAACGCAGTATTCGCAATACGTTGCGCGAGATTTTGGAGTATGAAAAGTTCAAGGTTGAAGAGGCTGAAGACGGACAAAAAGCACTCAACATTCTCAAGAAAAAAAGTTTTGACTTGATGCTGTGTGACATCAAAATGCCCAAAACGGACGGAATGGACCTGCTCGAACTGTCGATGAAAGTTCACCCGGATATGCCGGTTGTAATGATCTCAGGTCACGGAAACATCGAAACAGCAGTTGATGCGATCAAAGCCGGAGCTTACGACTTCATCGAAAAACCGATCGACCTCAACCGTTTGTTAGTAACGGTGCGCAATGCGCTCGATAAGAGCAGCCTGGTTGAGGAGACTAAAACACTCCGCAAGAAAATATCTGGTAAAAAAGAATCTGACATAATTGGAGAATCAAAAGCGATTGCTGAAGTAAAAGAAATGATCGAAAAGGTTGCTCCTACTGATGCTCGTGTTCTCATCACCGGCTCCAACGGAACGGGGAAAGAGCTCGTGGCTCGCCAGCTTCACGCTCACAGCGAAAGAAACAAAAAACCGTTTGTTGAAGTCAACTGTGCGGCTATTCCGTCAGAACTCATCGAGAGCGAACTCTTCGGTCATGAAAAAGGCGCGTTTACCTCTGCCGTGAAGCAGCGCAAAGGAAAGTTTGAACAGGCAGAAGGAGGCACACTCTTCCTCGATGAAATTGGAGATATGAGCTTGAAAGCACAGGCTAAGGTATTGAGAGCTTTACAGGAAAGCAAGATCAACCGCGTTGGTGGTGATAAAGACATCAAAGTTGATGTACGTGTCATCGCTGCAACGAACAAAAATCTAAAAGAGGAAATCGAGGAGAAAAACTTTAGGGAGGACCTTTACCACAGGCTGAGTGTTATCCTGATCGAAGTTCCTGCTCTCAATGATAGAAAAGAAGACATTCCCCTCCTCACCGATCACTTTTTGGATAGTATTTGCAAGGAACAGGGAATCGCTAAAAAGTCGATGGATAAAAAAGCACTTAACGAACTCCAAAAACACGACTTTTCAGGAAACATCCGCGAACTCCGCAACATCATAGAACGACTCGTCATCCTTTCTGGTAAATCGATTACGGCCGGTGATGTGAAGAAGTATTGTTGATTGAAAAGAGGGTGTATCAAAAGGCATCATAAAATAAAAATGACTGATGATTGGAGAGTTTTAATCCAACTACATCAGCCATTTACATTTTAAAGGTTTGCCTTTTAAAACCAAAAAACCTTAATTTTTTGGTTTTGATACTCCCCCTTTACGTAATTAGTTTGACAGTACTAATTAAAACTGTATTTCCTTATAAGAATCAACCCTTTTTCCATTTTCATTAGAAACAACTACTAAAAACCCGTTTAGCGGTTTGAGTTTCATGCTGCGAGAGCATGTTTAATATGATTGATAGGTCTGCCGTTATTGTGGTTAATAAGCTGCAAAGCTGTAATAGCAGTCGTTTTGCATACCATTCTTGTTGCCAATCCGTTGAATTTTTTTGCGTAATTTCTTTTGATCATCATATGGTCGCACAATTGAGAAAAGAGTGTTTCAATTCTTTTTCGTGACTTTTTGAACACAAAAGGAAAAGGTTCAAATTCTTTTTGATTGCTTCTCATAGGGGTTTTGAGTTCGATCCGGTGATTTGTAAATAAATCGACTTGCTGATTTGAACTCAGGTATCCTGCATCCCC